>JAIVTZ010000699.1:0-2292 GCA_049188105.1 Deltaproteobacteria bacterium
AACGGATCTAACGACGGCGGCGACCTATTTTGCGGCTGTATATGCGTGGTGGCGCTATTGGCAGGGAAGGCAGAAAAAGTGGTGGCTGCTGACAGCCGTACTGCTGGGATTGGCCCTTTCAACAAAACTGACCGCAATTTTACTGCTGCCAGTTTTGTTATTGCTGGCGTTGTTATTTAGCGGCCGTGGCCGTGATTTCTGGCGACCGCTGCTGGCCTGGTTGGGAGCTTGATCCCTGGAATCGTTTATAATTCTCAGCATGAAACAAGCCGCGTATCAACTGGTTGTCGTGCTCGCTGTGTTGCTGGTCGCCGGTTGCGGTTCGGATGACAGCGTCGCGCCGCCGCCGCCGAAGCTGCCGCCACCGCCGGAGAAACCACCGCCAAATCCGCCACCACCGAAACCGCCGCCTCCGCCGCCGATGAAGGGACCCCAGAAGGTACCACGCCTCGAACCCGCGCCTCGACTTGCCGCGGTCTTGGGCCAGATGAGTCGCAGCAGGGGAAAACCGACCAGCCAGGCGCCGGCGACCACCGCGCCGGCCGTGGCCCAAGATCGCCGCGGGAAATGCAAAGAAGAACGGGGTCAAGAAGAGGTAGAGGATCCACCCGGCCGCGCCCCGCGACGACAGCGCCGCGCCGATGAAGGGCAGACCGAAGATCAGGAAGAAGATCAGCGACCCCGGGTTCACCCCTCGCCCACGAGCGGGCACGTCCGGAAGAACCACCGGCTCGCCGCGGATCGCCGATGACACGGCGTCGACCGCGGCCTCGATGCCCCCCTCGAAGTCTCCAGAGCGGAACCTCGGTGCCATCAGCCCATCGATGATGCGCCCGCTCTGTGCATCGGTGAGCGCGCCCTCGAGACCGTAGCCGACCTCGATCCGCATTCTCCGGTCGTCGCGCACGATGAGGATCAGCACCCCGTCGTCGGCGCCGGCCCGGCCCAAATTCCATGTCTCGACGACCCGAATCGAGAAGTCCTCAATGGGGTCACCCTCGAGGCTCGGGATCGTGAGCACCACTACCTGAGCGCCGGTTTCTTCCTCGAGCTGCCGAAGCCTGCCGTCGAGCCCGGTTTCGAAGCTGTCGCCGAGAAGACCGGCCTGATCGTTGACGCGACCCGAGAGGTAGGGCACCTCGACCGCGGCAACCACGGTTGCAACAAGGAGGGCCGCGACGAGAACGCCCGGCCGAAGCAGCCGGCCTGACCTGGTCGCCATCTCAGCGCTCCCGAATCCGCGGTGCGTCGGAGAGCTCGTCCTCGTCATCCGGCCGCAGCTCGACCTCGTACCGCTCCAACACGTCACCGCAGCGAGTCACTGTCTCGCAGAGGGCCTCCGGCGCGCGCCCCGCCTTGATGCCGGCCACCAGATCGTCGACCAGATGCAGCCACTCGTCCTTCGGCACCCTGCGGTGGATTCCCTCGTCGGCGAGGATCACCGCCTGATGCTCGAAGAGCGCGAGGAACACCAGAATGCCGGTGCGGTCCCGGGTGTTGAAAATCTCTTCTCCGAGGAACGCCGATTCGGCGCGAAGCCGCGCGCTGCGTTCGAGCTGATCGTCCGGGATCAGCCGCCGGCCGACCGCGTCGACTCCCGCCAGCACATAGCCGAGGCCCGAGCCGACGACGGCCGGTAGGGTGATCCACCACACGCCGTACCCGCCCCAAAAACCGCCGAGGGTGTTGACCAGTCCCGCGACCAGCGCTGCGCCGAGAGCGCCGAGAGCGGCGCCCCGCCAACGCGCCTCATCGTGGTCGAGCACCCGCTCGACGATGTAGGGCACGATCTCACCGCCGGTCCGGGACTCCGCCGCGGTCGTCGCCTCGCGAATCGACCTCAGGTCATCCTCGGAGAACAGATCGTTGATACGCATTGGACGTGGTCCGGGCGCGGCCCCTCAGAACTCGACCACCGGCGGCACTTCTGCGCCCGGCGTCGACTCGAAGTACGCCTTGTCCCCGAAGCCCATAAAGCCGGCAAACAGCACGGCGGGGAATCGGCGCCGGGCCGTGTTGTAGTTCCGCGCCACCTCGTTGAAGCGCTTGCGCTCGACCGCGATCCGATTCTCCGTTCCCTCGAGCTGGACCTGGAAGTCGCGAAAGCCCTGAACGGCCTGGAGCTCGGGATAGCGCTCGACCACCACCAGCAGCCGCGACAGCGCGGATGACAGCGCACCCTGGTTGGCCTGGAAGGCCTCCATCTGGGCCGGTGTCGGTGAGCCCTCGATGTTCGTCTGCCCGACCTTGGCGCGCGCCTCGACCACGTTCTGCAGGGTCTCCTGCTCGAAA
>JAIVTZ010000700.1:0-2275 GCA_049188105.1 Deltaproteobacteria bacterium
TTCAATGCATGAAATGAAGGGGGGAGTGGCGAGGCCTGCGCTCTCCGAGAGCGCAGGCCGGAGGATAGGGCACCGATGACGATCGCTTGCGATCGGAATCGTTGTCCTGTCCTCCGGTTCCCGGCCGTCGTTCGACGACGGTCGGAACCTCGTCACGTGATCGAGGGTCGCCGACGGCTCTCTGCGTCACTGCGGTGACGGATGGACGAGGAATGAGTTCATCGACGCCGCCGGGTTTTGCGGACCGGGTCCAGAATGGATCTGCGTCATCTGCGTGATCTGTGGGCATATTGGCTTTGCGATGCCTTCGTGCCTTCGTGTCTTCGTGTTTGCGACGTAGGCAATCTCTGTGATCTCTCTGTGCCTCTGTGTCTCTGTGGTTGTTCGGATCGATTCCCCGAATGACGTTAGACTGCATCCATGGCAGCCTTCCTCGAATGCGGACCCTTCTCGGCGCGTGATGGCGAGGGGCGGCTTCTCTTCGAGGACACGTCGGTGTCGTTGGCGGATGGGCAGTGTGTCGCGTTGGAGGGCCCTTCCGGCGGCGGCAAGTCGACGCTGTTGCGCCACATCACCGGTCTCGCATGGTCCCCCGAGGCGGGTCGGAAGCTCGACGGCGCCGACTACAGGGGAGCCCAATTGCCGGCGTGGCGGGAGCAGGTGAGTCTTGCAGCGCAGGACGCGCCGATGATAGCGGGCACGCTGCGGGACAACCTCGCCTTTCCCTTTGCTCAGCGCGCCGGATGTCGCCGGGTGTTCGACGAGGGTGCGGCCGGCAGTCTCCTGCAAGAGGTTGACCTCGGCCGGCTGCCGCTCGACCGCGAGGTGCGGACGTTGTCTGGAGGCGAGCGCCATCGGCTGGCCCTGGTGCGGGGCCTGCTCTGGGATCCGCGGGTGTTGGTGGCCGACGAGCCACTGTCAGGGCTCGACCCGGAGGTTGCCGGCCGATGCTTCGAGCTCCTGCTGCGATACGCACGCCGCCCGGGGCGATTGCTGCTGTGCGCCCTCCACGATCCCGGGTTCAACGCCCGCGCCGACCGACGGCTCCGGCTCGCCGACGGAAACCTCGGGGAGATCCGATGAGCGGCCTCATCGAGCTCGGTCCGCTGCAGTTGGCGATCGCCACGCTGCTGATAATCGCCGCGGGGGTGGTGTCGCTTGTGCTCAGGCTCGGCGTCGAGCGCCGTCTGGCGGTGGCGGGCTTGCGGACGGTGATCCAGCTCGGTCTGCTCGGGCTGATTCTCGAGCGGGTCTTCGCGCTCGAGAATCCGTTGCTGGTGGTCGGTCTTTTGCTGCTGATGACCGTCTTCGCGGCGCGCGAGGCGGTGACCCGGGCATCTCGTCGTTACCGCGGGATTCTCGCCGATGCGTGGCTTACCATGGCCGCCTCCTGTTTCCTCGTCGGCGGCATCGTCACCCAGGTCGTGGTCGGCGTAAAACCCTGGTACGACCCCCAGTACGTGATTCCGCTGCTGGGGATGATCCTCGGCAACTCACTGACCGGGATCTCACTCTGCCTCGACCGCTTTATGGACCATCTCGAGACCCGGTCGGCCGAGGTCGAGCTGCGCATCGCCTTCGGCGCCACCCGGCGCGAGGCGCTGGCGGCGCCGCTCCGGGACGGGGTGCGTACCGGGATGATCCCGATCATCAACTCGATGGCCGCAGCCGGCATCGTCTCCCTTCCGGGGATGATGACCGGCCAGATCCTCGCCGGCTCGCCGCCAATGCAGGCGGTGGCCTACCAGATCGTGGTGATGTTCATGATCGCCGCCGCGGTGGCCCTCGGCGCCATGCTCGTGGTGATCCTCGCCGGCCGCCGCTTTATGGGCCCGGACGCCACCCTGCGGCTGGATCGGATGACGACGAAGAAGAGCTGACGAATGCGGGGAGGGCATCGACGATGCGACGACTTCTGGCTGTTACGGCTTGTGTCCTCCTTCTGGCGGCTTCCGCGATGGCGGCGGAGAACGCCCCGCGGCTTGAAGGCATCGCCTATACCGAGGGCGCCGCCGACAAGATCCAGATCCAGGTCTGGGCCCTCGGCGGGCAGGTCGCCGAGCACCCCGAATGGCAGTTCGAGGCGATCTTCGACGGTATCGTGACGCCCGGCAAGGCGTTCTCGGTCGATCTCGGCGAGGCGCGACTCCCGGTGCTCGTCGAGCTGGCGGCTGAGGACCACGCGGCGGTCTCGCTACAGGTCGCCCTGCCAGAGCAGCTCAGCCTGCCGCCGGCGTGGCTACGAAAGGGCGAGTCGGTACGCCTCCGGGTCAGC
>JAIVTZ010000701.1:0-2271 GCA_049188105.1 Deltaproteobacteria bacterium
CCCTCGTGGCGTGCTATGGGAAATTCGAAATTCTAAATCCGAAATCCGAAATCATGTTGTGGTGAACCGGAAGGGCTCGGCTTCTTCGTTGCCGAGTGCCAGCCGGAGGGCGGTGTCGACGGCGTGTTTGGCATCGGGGGCCTGCCGGCGTTCGAGAATCTTCATGGCATAGCGGGCGATGTTGATGCCGTCGCGAACCGAGTAGCGGAGGTCGGCGAGGTGAGCGGCGCGGAGGAAGGAGAGCACGTAATTCAGGACCTCGTCCGAGACACCACCGACCTGGATGCGGAGGATCTCTCGCTCCTCGTCCTCCTCGGGGAAGTCGATGGTGATCTGCGGCATCAGCCGCGAGTGGATGTACTCGGGCACCTCGTAGGTGGAGGCGTCCTCGTTCATGGTGGTGGCAAAGCGGAAGTCGTCGTGCGCGTGGACGGTGATTCCGGCGACCACACTGTCGACCGAACGCCGGTGGTCGAGCAGCGGCGCCAGCGACGCCCACGACCTCTCGCTCATGCGATTGCCCTCGTCGAGGATGCAGACCCCGCCGCTCAGCATCGCGGTGACCAGCGGCGAAGCCATGTAACGCACGCCGCCCGACGGTCCCAGCACCGGGGTTACCAGGAGATCCTCCGGGCGGGTGTCGGTGGTCGCCTGGACGATATAGACGTCGCGCTCGAGCTCGCGGGCGGCGGCACAGGCGAGGGTGGTCTTGCCGACCCCGGGCTTGCCGAGGAGGCGCGGGTTCAACGGTACGTCGTCGTCACAGAACAACGACCACGCCGCCAGCAGCTGCAGCAGCACCTCGCGCTGGCCGATCCATGGCGGATTCTCCGTGACTGGCCGCGCCAGATGGAGCTCGACGCCCTCGATCTCGATCACACTATCCAGACTCATCGCAGACCTCCCGAGAACGACCATTGTAATCGCAGAAACCCGCGCGCTGCGCGCTACGGGTTTCTGCGATCTGAGGTTTTGCGGAAAATCCGAAATCCGAAATCCGAAATCCGCAATCGAAGCTGGTTGATTTTCCCGCCGGCAGGGCTCACCATGACCTCGGATGCCCGTAGAAAAACCATCGATCGTCGTTGGCCTTAACGCGGTGATCATCGCTCTGACCGACGATCAGCCGCGGGTGCTCACTGTGTCGCTGCCCGAGGATGCCCCGATCGAGGGTGGCACCAGCGCCGGTGAGTCCGGAGGCGAGCGGTTGTTGGAGGCGCTCCCCACCGGGCCGCTCGACCCGGCGGGCGATCGCACCCTGGAACTGGCGGTCCGGCGATGGGTGTGCACCTATGCTGACCTCGAGCTCGGCTACGTCGAGCAGCTCTACACCTTCGGCGACCGCTATCGCGATCCTCGCGAGCAGGCTGGCGGACCGCGGGTGGTATCGGCGGCCTACCTGGCGCTGGTGCGCGAGAGCCAACCGGCGAGCGGGCACGGCGCCCACTGGCGGTCTGTCTATCGCTTCTTCCCGTGGGAGGACTGGCGGGGCGGCCGACCCGGGATTATCGACGACTCCATCGCGCCGGCCCTCACAGCGTGGATCGAAGCCGGCAAGAGCGCGGAGGAGCGGCGGCTTCGGCGGGTCCGGGCGGGGGTGAGCTTCGGCTTCGGCGAGAGCCCATGGGACGGTGAACGGGTGCTGGAGCGGTACGAGCTGCTCTACGAGCTGGAGCTGGTCGCGGAGGCGATCCGTGATTGCGCAGGCGATGGCCCGCCCGACGCGGATCTCGTGCGTTCGACCGGTCGCGGGATGGTCTTCGACCACCGGCGGATCCTCGCTACCGCGGTGGGGCGAATCCGCGCCAAGATCCGTTACCGGCCGGTCGTCTTCGAACTCATGCCCGAGACCTTCACCCTGCTGCAGCTGCAGCGGGCTGTGGAGGCATTGGCCGGGGTCCGTCTCCACAAGCAGAACTTCCGCCGCCTGGTGGAGCAGGGCGGGTTGGTCGAGGGCACCGGACGGCGGGACTTTCAGACCGGCGGCCGGCCGGCCGAGATCTTCCGTTTCCGGCGCGAGGTTCTGCTCGAGCGCCCCGCCCCCGGCGTCGGCCTCCCCGGCGCCCACCGGTAACAGACCATCTCCGTGCCCGCCCGCCGTCCGTAACTCAAAACTCAGAACTCAAAACTCAGAACTCACCAGGGGGTGGGCGGGTGGCAAATCCGAAATCCGAAATCCGAAATCCGAAATTCCGTCGTGTCGGGTGGGCGGTATTCCGAATTCCAAATTCCGAATTCGGCCCTCGTGCCCCCTTGACAACTGATATACTC
>JAIVTZ010000702.1:0-2267 GCA_049188105.1 Deltaproteobacteria bacterium
ACCGCCCTTCTATCGTTCGTTCTGGTTCCAGCTGACTGTCGCCTTGGTTCCTATCGCCCTTCTCGCCGGGGTATGGGCGCACCGGACACGGCGGCGTCGCCAATTCATGAAGCGCCGTTTCAACCCCTACATCGCCGGCGCCCCGGTGCTCGACACCGAGATGTTCTTCGGCCGAGAGCAGCTGATCGAGCGCATCCTGCAGACCATCCACAACAACAGCCTCCTGCTCTACGGCGAGCGGCGGATCGGCAAGACCTCGCTCCAGCACCATCTCAGGCGACGGCTGCTGCAGCTCGACGATCCCGACTACGAGTTCTTCCCGGTCTTCGTCGATCTCCAGGGGACTCCCGAGTCGCAGTTCTTCGCCACCCTTGCCGAGGACGTTTTCCATCAGCTCGAGTCGATCTTGGGGGATATGGGGCCGGGCGAGGACCTCGATCCGGAATCGGCGTACGGCTACCGCGACCTGGTTCGCGATCTGCGCCGGGTCATCAGGGTCCTCAAGGAAAGGAGCTCGAAGCAGGTAAAGCTCGTACTGCTGATCGACGAGGTCGACGAGCTCAACGCCTACGACCCCAGGATCAACCAGCGACTGCGGAGCCTGTTCATGAAAAGCTTCGCCGAAAACCTGGTGGCGGTGGTGTCGGGGGTCGAGATCCGCAAGCAGTGGGACAAGGAAGGCAGCCCCTGGTACAACTTCTTCGAAGAGATCGAGGTTCCCCCGATCGGGCGTGACGATGCGGTGGAGCTGATCACCCGGCCCATCGGCGGCGTTTTCAAGATCGACCGGGCGGTCACCGACCGCATCATCGAGCTCACCGACCGCAAGCCGTACCACGTCCAGCGGCTCTGCGTCGCACTCGTCAACCGCATGCACGAGCATCGAATTGATGTCCTTCTCGACGACGACAACTGGCGTCCGCCCGTGACAACCTTCGATCGGCGTCACTTCCGATGGCACCTGATTGTGGAGTACTTGTGCTCCGTGAAGGATCTCAGTTTTGCCGACCTTTTGGATGATGCTGTTACCGAGATGGACTCCTGGGACGAGATGATCGCGTGGCACGATGCGGTTCAGGTTCGATAATTCCATCCGACATCGTGAGTTTGCGGCTCGTAGGTGGCGATGGCTCTCGGGATCGTAGCTTCAGGTGCGGGAACGGGCAAGGCGGAGTGATCGGCTCGTCTGCCATCGTCGGTCAACACCCCGAGTGATGAATGCGGGCGATACAATGTGCGGGACCCGATAAAGGAGGCCTCTCATGTCGACCCGTCACGTGATGTCGCCGCTGTTTACGGTCGTTATCGTCATCGTGGTCGCCCTACTGGCGTCCATCTCGGAACTCTCCAGCGCGGCCGATGACGAGCGGCCGAAACAGCTCCTCATTCGGTGCGACGACGTGGGCATGTCGCACACCGTCAACATGGCGGTGGGCGAGCTCATTGAGACGGGCGTACCCTTTTCGACGTCGGTGATGGTCCCGTGTCCCTGGTTCCTGGAGGCGGCGGCGATCCTGCGTGCCAACCCCCAGATCGGGGTCGGCATCCACCTCACCCTCAACTCCGAGTGGGAGCACTACAAGTGGGGTCCGGTGCTCGGGGCGGCAAGGGTCCCGTCGTTGGTCGACTCGGGCGGCCACTTCTTCGCCTCCGAGGCCGAGTTCGCGACCGCCGACGCTGATCTCGGCGAGGTCGAGATGGAGCTGCGCGCCCAGATCGAGCGCGCCCTCGCCGCCGGGCTTCGCGTCGACTACCTCGATTACCACATGCTGACCGCGGTCTCGACCCCCGAGCTGCGAGCTATCGTCGAGGGTCTCGCCAGGGAGTATGGGCTCGGGCTGTCGCGCTACTTCGGCGAGGCCTCGGTGTCGATCTGGGACGCGGACCCGGAGAACAAACTTTCGAGCCTGCTCGACCATGTTCGCAACGTGCAGCCCGGGCTCAACGTGTTGGTGATCCACCTCGGGATGGAGACCCCCGAGATGTCGGCCATGGTCGACATGAACAACGAGTCCGATCCCTACCGCGTCGCCGTTCACCGCCAGGCCGAGCTCGACGCCATCACCTCGCCGGCCTTTCGCGCGGCAATCGAGGAGGCGGGCATCGAGCTCCTCACCTACAAGAACATTGTCTCGGAGATCGGCCTCGAGTCGATGTCTCCACCCGAGGACTTGACCAGCTACTCGTCGAGCTTCGCCGAAGAGGACTGACTCGCGCTATGCCGACAGGCATGGGTTAAGGGTCAAGGGTTAAGGGTTAAGAGAAAA
>JAIVTZ010000703.1:0-2266 GCA_049188105.1 Deltaproteobacteria bacterium
CTTGGGCGGTTCTCACCGGGCGCCCGATACCTCGCATGAAAAAATTCGAAATTCGAAATTCGAAATTCGAAATCTGAGCTTGCCCGCCTCAGCGGGCGAGCTTCTTGATCCGCTTCCTGACCTTTTTGGCTTGTTTTTTCTGCCCGGCGGCCGTGAGAATCTCGAGGCGTTGCTCGAGCACTGGAAGCAGACGCGGATCATCGGCGCCGTACTGTGACTCCATGGCTGCGAGAACGTCCGCGTTCTCGGCCAGCGCCCCGTCGTTTTCCCCGGCCGCTGCGAGCAGGGTCACGAGGTCGCTGCGTGCGGCCAGCGCCGCAGCGCTCGTCGGCCCGTCGGCCTCATCGAGGATGACGAGGAGCTCCCGCTGATGGAGGGCGGCCTCGGCGGGTTGGGCGCGGAGCACCTCTACCTGGACCTGCCGTCTGAGGGTTTTTGGATTCCGGCCGTCCTCGAGGATGGTCAGGGCGCGCAGCCGATCGTCCGCGCGGTGGAGCTCCTCGTTGTCGCCGGCGGCTGCAAGGAGAATGTCCAGGTCATCGGTGCCGCGGTTGACCCGCGCCCAGGAAATCTCTGCGAGCACCGTGCGGGCCGTCTTCTCGGCCTCCAGTTCTGGGTCGGCGTTGAGGGTGCGCATGGCCAATCGTTCGGCGGTTTCGAACTCTCCGGCTGCGAACGCGGCGGCGCTGCCTTCGGCCATGGTTCGAGCCATGGCGTCGGCCTCGTCCTCTTCTTCGCGCAGGGTGGCCAACCGGACCAGCACCATCTCGGCCCTCCGCCCCTCGCCCGCGGTGAGCTCCATTTGCGCCAGAGACTCGAGCTGAGCGGCGCGCTCGTCCTCGGTGGCGCCCGAATCCTCGGCGATGGCTTCCACCGCCCGACGCTGCCATTGCAGGGCCTCGTCGTTGTCGTCGGTGACGATCTCCAACCGCGCCAGCATCGACAGGACCTGCCAGTGTTGGCGAGGGTCGGCCGTGCCACTCGTCTCCGCGATCTCTGCGTACCGTACGAGACTGTCCTTGGCGGTTGGCAGATCGCCCATCGGCTGGCTCACCCGAGCCACCGCATAGAGCGTACCGAGCAGGCCGGGGTCCTTCGTGCCGAGGCGCGCTTCCTGAGCCGCCAGCATGAGTTGGTAGAGGGGCTGCGCCTTGTCGAGATCGGATCTGTGTTCGTAAAGTCGACCCAGATTGTCGAGGCTCGTCTCCAGTCGCAGGTCTCCGGCCGGGAATCCCTGCGCGATCTGAAGCGCGGCCTGGAACTCGCGCTCGGCGTACTCGTGATTCCCCTGCGCGAACGCGTACTCGCCCGCGCGGGTGTGGGTGCTCCAGTCGCTCTGAGCGCCGACCACAGCGGTTGTGACCAGTATGAAGATGAATGTGGCGGCGGTGCGATTCCTCATGAAACCCCTCCAGGCGGAGCTGAGGCTAACGTGCTCCGATGGTCAAGGCAAGGAGGAGCTGTCCAGCGTAGTAGGCCGGCAGCCCGAGGGCACGGTTGATGAAGGAGGGGTGAACAAAGCGGTGACGCGCGACGGCGAGGTCAGAAAGGTAAAAGAGAATCGCTCCGGCCGCCGCCGTCCACGGCAGCGCGCCGGCCCATGACACCGACATCCCGCCCCAGACCATCGCCGTGATTGCGATGATGTAGGCGACCACTGGAATCCGCCGCCGCCCGAGATGCGGCCACAGCCAGGCAAGGGCGCCGCCGCCGGCGAGCGCGAGCGGGGCGAGAATCACGAGCGGCCAATCGGCGATTGGCAGCGCCGCATGGAAGCCGGCCACGTAAGCGAGGTGGCCGAGGAGGAAGGAGATCAGACCGAGATCAAAGGTGCGGTCCGAAAGCAGGCACAGGTCGCCTGCCGCGCACAGCACCAACCCGCCGACGAGCCAGGCGCCGATTGCATCACCCGGCGACCACCTCACGACGCCGAGAATTACGAAAGCTGCCGAAGCTGCGGCCTTCGAGATCACCTCGAGTCCCCGATCGCCGACACGGATCGCGCGCAAGAGGCTGATCACAGAGGCGGCCATGACCGAGGCGAGGACTACGGTGGTGGGCATGGGGGCATGGTAGCAAAGAGGGATTTCGAATTTCGAATTTCGAATTTTCGACCCATCCGGCTTCGCCCTTTGGGCTAAGCCGTGACAAGCCCACCCAGACGGGGCATCCCCAGCCCCCTACCCGGAGTCCCCGGTCGGTGCGCAACGTTGGCGGGCGTGTTCACCGGAGGTGCCTGGCATCCTCTCGCGGTAGCGCCTCGCCG
>JAIVTZ010000704.1:0-2266 GCA_049188105.1 Deltaproteobacteria bacterium
GCGTTCGAGGGCGGATGAAGCTCCTCCTCGATACCTGTACGTTCCTGTGGATCGTGGCCGGGGCGCCGGAGCTCTCCGAGCGCGCCCGGATCGCATTCATCGCGCCCGACAACGAGGTCTATCTGTCCGCGGTCTCGGCGTGGGAGATTACGGTCAAACACGGTCTCGGTCGTCTGCCCCTGCCGTCTCCTCCGTCGGACTTCGTCCCCGAAATGAGGCATCGGCACGGGATCGCTCCTCTGCCGCTCTCCGAGGAGGCGGCCCTGTTGCTCGGCAAGCTGCCGGCGATCCACCGCGATCCCTTCGACCGCATGCTCATCTGCCAGGCCACCGTCGAAGGGCTGGTCCTCCTGACCCCCGACGAGCAGATCGCCAGCTACCCGGTGCGCACCCTGTGGTGAGCGAAAAGATACTTCCAAATTTTTTTTGAGTCGAACGAGCCGCGAAGCGGCGGAAGATTCATAGCCTGGGGCGTGAGCCCCAGGAGTAAGGCAGGACGCCAATCCATCAAGCCGCGAAGCGGCGGAAGATTCATAGCCTGGGGCGTGAGCCCCAGGAAAAGGGGAACCTCAATCAGTCAAGCCGCGAAGCGGCGGCAGACAAGCGGAAGATGCGGCCTACGTCGTCGCTGCCGCCGTTTGCGCTCGGAAGAACCGCCCGCGGAAATACAGGGAAACGTTGACCAGGCCGATCAGAACCGGCACCTCGACGAGGGGACCGATGACCGCAGCAAAAGCGATACCGGAGGAGATGCCGAAGGTGGCAATGGCGACCGCGATGGCGAGCTCGAAGTTGTTCGAAGCCGCTGTGAACGACAGGGTGGCCGATTTCTCATAGTCGGCGCCGACCTTCTTCGACATGAAGAACGAGATCACGAACATCACAACGAAGTAGATCAACAGCGGGATCGCGATCCGCACGACATCGAGCGGAAGCTGGACGATGTACTCGCCCTTGAGCGAGAACATGACCAGGATCGTGAAGAGGAGCGCGATCAGGGTGATCGGGCTGATCCTGGGGATGAACTTCGTGTCATACCACTCCTTGCCCTTGATGGAGATCAGAGTGAAGCGGGTGATGATGCCGGCCAGGAACGGGATTCCAAGGTAGATGAACACGCTCTTGGCGATCTCGCCGATGGTGACGTGGACCGTGACGCCTTCGAGCCCGAACCAGGTGGGCAGGACGGTGATGAAGACGTAGGCGTAGAGCGAGAAGAAGAGCACCTGGAAGATCGAGTTGAAGGCCACCAGCCCCGCGCAGTACTCGGTGTCGCCGCCGGCAAGCTCGTTCCAGACGATGACCATGGCGATGCAGCGCGCAAGCCCGATGAGGATCAGACCGACCATGTACTCGGGCTTGTCGGCAAGAAAGAGGATCGCGAGCGCGAACATCAGCACCGGACCCACGATCCAGTTCTGGACGAGAGAAAGGCCGAGCACTCTCCAGTCGCGAAATACCTGTCCGAGCTCCTCGTACCTCACCTTGGCCAGCGGCGGGTACATCATCAGGATGAGGCCGACGGCGATCGGGATGTTGGTGGTGCCGACCGAGAAACGGTCCCAGAAGCCGGCCACGCCGGGCCACAGATAACCCCAACCGACTCCCGCCGCCATCGCGGCGAAGATCCACAGGGTCAGATAGCGGTCGAGCAGTGACAGCTTCCCGGTGACACTCGCCTGACGGGTCATGTACCGACAGCTCCTCTGTGGGATGCTCGTGAGGCCTGCCTCGCCCTGGCCTCGGCCAATCCGAGGCGGCAGAGCTCCTCGACCGGCAGGCGTCGCAGCTCCTCGACCAGCGCCGCGTCGGCCGTGATCTGCTGGTCACCCGCCACGGCGGTGAGCGCGGTGTCGATCCACGGTCTGGCGCCGGGGTCGTCGGCGAGCCCCACGTAGACCCAGCGGCCGACCTTGCGCTCGGTGGTGATTCCCGCCTGTCGCAGCTCGCGAAGATGGGCGGAGACCGTGGACGGCGCCAGCCCCAGCACCTCGGTGATCTGGCACACGCAAAGCTTGCCGGTGAGCAGCATCGCGGCGATGCGCAGGCGGGCCGGGTTTCCGAGGGCGCGGGCGAGGGCGACGGTTCGATCGAGGCTAGAAGTCATCATTTCGTCTCTTGGCGAAATATAGTATTATCGCCGCGACCCGTCAACCGGGGGAGACGAAATGAGTGATCACAACTCTGTCCTGATTCTCTGTACCGGCAACTCGTGCCGGTCCCAGATGGCGGAGGGTTGGATCAACCACGAGCTGGGTGACACCTG
>JAIVTZ010000705.1:0-2261 GCA_049188105.1 Deltaproteobacteria bacterium
TGAGAATTGGAATCGCGTAACCTTTCCTCAGTGGCGACCCAAATCAGACGCAAGCGATGGAAACGGAGGCTTTGATGGACCCGCAGCTGAATCTGTATCCCGAGGACGAGTACAACACCGAGCTGGTGGCCAACGTCCACCCGCCCGAGTGGCAGAACCCGATACCCGAAGGGCGTTACAACCTGGTGGTCCTCGGCGCCGGCACCGCCGGGCTGGTGGCCGCGGCCGGGGCCGCAGGCATGGGCGCCAGGGTCGCCCTTATCGAGCGCCAGCTGATGGGTGGGGACTGCCTCAACGTCGGCTGTGTGCCGTCAAAGGCCATCATTCGCTCGGCGCACGCGGCCCACGACATTCGAACCGCCGGCCGTTTCGGCATCCGGGCCGAAGGTGACGTGGAGGTCGACTTCGCGGCCGTCATGGAACGCATGCGGCGCATCCGCTCCGGGATCTCGTCGAACGACGCGGCAAAACGGTTCACCGAGCACTACGGGATCGACATCTACTTCGGGGCAGCGCGGTTCACCGGCCGGGACGCGGTCGAGGTCGACGGCACGACCCTCCGCTTTGCAAAGGCCGTGATCGCCACCGGCGCCCGCGCCGCAGTGCCGCCCATCCCCGGTCTGGCCGAGGCCGGGTTCCTGACCAACCACAACGTCTTCAACCTCACCGAGCAGCCACGCCGGCTGGCGGTAGTGGGCGGCGGGCCCATTGGCTCCGAGCTCGCCCAGACCTTCGCGCGTCTCGGCACCCAGGTAACGATCATCGAGCGATCGGGGCAGTTCCTGCAGCGCGAAGACCAGGACGCGGCGGAAATCTTGAGAGCTTCGATCGAGCGCGACGGCGTCGTCGTGCGGCTGTCCACCTCGCTCGAACGGGTGGAGAAGGTGGGCGATGACAAGGTATTGGTCCTGGAAACCGCCAACGGTGAGGAGAGGATCACGGTCGACGCAATCCTGGTCGGCGTCGGCCGCACACCCAACGTGGAGGGGCTCGACCTCGAGGTCGCCGGCGTCGAGTACGACCGTCGAGGCGTGAAGATCAACGATTTTCTCCAGACCACCAACAAGCGAATTTATGCATCGGGAGACATCTGCCTGCCCTACAAGTTCACCCATACCGCCGACGCGACCTCGCGCGCGGTTATTCAGAACGCCCTCTTCCCGGGCCCGAAGAAGCGTCTCAGCCGATTCGTCATCCCCTGGTGCACCTACACCGACCCCGAGATCGCCCACGTCGGCCTCTACTCCCACCAGGCGGAGGAGAAGGGCATCACCCTGGACACCTACGAGGTGGAGATGGCCGACGTCGACCGCGCGATTACCGACGGCGACACCGAGGGCTTCCTCAAGATTCATTGCAAAGAGGGGACGGACACGATCCTCGGCGCCACCATCGTCGCCCGACATGCCGGCGAGATGATCTCCGAGATCACCACCGCCATGGTGGCCGGTATGGGTCTCGGGTCCTTCTCCGGGGTCATCCACCCCTACCCCACTCAGGCCGAGGTCATCCGCAAGGCGGCGGACGCTTATAACCGCACCAAGCTCACACCGACAACCGCGAAGATTCTGAATCGGTGGTTCTCGTGGACAAGGTAGGGCGTCAGTTCTCAATTCTCAATTTTGAATTTTGAATTTCCACCAACCCTCCCGAAGAACCGGGGTGGGCGGAGGGAAATTGAGAATTGAGAATTAAGAACTGAGAATTGCTCAGAAGCCTTCGAGGACCGCAGTGACCAGCGCCCTCGAGAACTCCATCGACAGCACGTTCATCGCCAGGTTCTGCCGATCGAAGAAGTCCACCGCCCTCGGGTCGACGCCGTAGGACGTACGACGTGAAAATGCCTTGTCCTCCCACAGGATCTCCGGCTCGTCGCCACGCACGTCCTTGAGCTGCACCATCGCTTGCAGGCTCATCTGGTACTCGTTGGCGCGCCCCTGTTCATCGTAGGAGACCGGGATGACCGCGAGCCGCTGGATCACACCCGACAGAACCACGTCGGCCTGATCGGCGGAGTCCACCAACCGCAGACGGCCACGGCGCACCCACTCCAGGGTCATCGCCTCCATCAGCCGCTGATCCATGTCCACCCACCTGGTCTGGTTCCGGAAATTCTCCACGTGCAGGGTTTCGATGTCTTCGGGGAGAAACGACGTCGTGCCCACCAGGTGGTAGCCGCACGCAGACAGCTCGATGAGAAGGAGGAGAACGACGATGACACGAAGCGCATTTTTCACGTTTGAACCGTAGCATAGGCACCA
>JAIVTZ010000706.1:0-2258 GCA_049188105.1 Deltaproteobacteria bacterium
AGATCCACGCCATCTGTACGTCCTGCGGCGCGCCGGCGGCGTACACGCAACGACTGATCCAAAGCGATGAGCTGGTGGTGGTTGGCGCCGCCGGCGCCTACGAGGCCCGCTGCCGGCGTTGCCACGAGCCGGAGGGCGCGCCGCCGGCGTCGGAGCCATGGCTCTTTCCGCCCGGCGGACCCGCGGGCGAGGAGAACGGTTGAGTCAGCGGCTCCGCTGGTGGCTGATTGCCGGAGCGGTGTCGATAGCGGCAGCGGCGGTGGGGGTCGTCGTCGACTCCGAGTCGAGCATCGCCGGAGCGCTGAGGGTCGTCGCCGTCCTGTGGCTTGTGGCTACCACCTGCGCACTCGCGTGGCGGATCTGGAGGTGGATGACCTACCGCGTCGGTGTGCGGCTCTTCATCTCCTATCTCCTGGTCGGTCTGCTGCCGATCCTCTTCGGGGTGGCGTTCGCCACGATCGGCCTCTACATCATGATGGGCCAGTACACCTCGGTTCGATTTGGTTCGGAGATGAACCGAATACGTTCGGAGCTGGAGGCCGAGTGCCACGCGGTTCTCGATCGTATGCGGACGCAGGGGGCCGATGAGGCGACTGCCCTCCTCGAGGAGCTGGCCGCCACGAGCCCGGACCCACTGTCACGGGTGGCCTGGCAGGCGCGGCTCGGCGGTCGCGATGTGCGGCTGGGCGGGGGTTCGGAGCTGCCGGAGATTGGCTGGGTCGAGGACGATCCTCGCGGCATCGTGGTCCGGCATGGGGACGAGATATACAGCGTGGTCGCTGCGCTGTCTCCTTCGGGAGACAGGGTGGTCGCGCTGATACCCCTGGACGACGAGGCCGCCCTCGCGATCAGCGACAGCCGGTGGTTCGACGTCGCGTTCTTCCCGGTCGATGAGGGAGGCAGCTTCGCCGGCGACGAGCAGAATGAGGAGGACGACACCTCGGCGTTGGAGCTGAGCGACCGCGGGATCAACATCACTCTGGATGGCGAGATGCTCACCGGCGATCGGATCTGGCCCGAGTGGACAGCCGGCGACGAGGGCTTGCTCTCGCAGTCCCTCGTGGTCTGGTTCCGGGTGGTCGTCGACGTGGTCGATCTCGCCTCCGGCGAGCCGGTCGAGGGCGCGCGCCTGCTCGCCCTGCTGCGGACCTCGCCGAAGAACGTGTGGAGGGACTTCACCCTCTCGCGCTACGAGCTCGGCACCCACATCTGGGGGATCCTCGCAGGCCTCGGTCTGTTCTTCCTGATTGGTTACGGGCTCGCGCTGGCGGTGGCGACGACCTTGATCCTGTCCATCACCCGCTCGGTGAAGCGGCTGTCGGCAGGAGCGCTCGAGGTCGAGCGCGGCAACCTCGATCACCGGGTGCCGGTGAAGCGGCGCGACGAGCTCGGTGACCTCGCGCGGTCCTTCAACCACATGACGGGCTCGGTGCAGTCGATGCTCGACGATGTCGCCGAGAAGGAGCGCCTGGCGCAGGAGCTCGAGCTTGCACGGGAGATCCAGGAGAGCCTGCTGCCGGCCCGCCACCTCGAGCTCGGACCGCTGACTGTTCGCGCCACCTTCCAGCCCGCTGCCGAGGTGGGGGGCGACTACTTCGACGTGTTTCCCCTCTCCGGGGACCGGTTGCTGGTGGCGATTGGGGACGTGGCTGGACACGGGCTGGCGACCGGGCTCCTGATGGCGAGCCTCAAATCCTCGGTGGCGACCCTGGTCTACGAAGGGTATGCGGGGTCCGAGTTGATCGAAAAGATCAACCGGTTGCTGGTCGAGCACGGGCAGTCACGGACCATGGTGACCCTTTCGGTGATCGAGATCGATCTCGCGGAGGACCGCCTGAAGCTCGCCAACGCGGGTCATCCGCCGGCCTTCTTGATGACCGCGGACGGGGGCGTCGAGGAGCTCATGGCGGGGTCGCTGCCGCTGGGCACCCGATTGTGCCGCCCGGCTGTGCTTGAGCGCCCCTTCGCCGTCGGTAGCCTGCTGCTGGCGTACTCGGACGGCCTCGTCGAGGCCGCCTCTGCCGATGGTGAGCCATTCGGCTACGACCGTCTCGAACGGATCCTCTCGGACGCCGCGGGCCTGCCTGGCGCCGCCCTGACGGCGTTGATTCTCGACAGGCTCTCCGACTACACGACCGGGGCCAACCTGGCGGACGATCTGACGCTGCTGATTGTGGAGCGGAGAGGCTAACCTGCGTTTCTCACCAGCTTCCAGCTGCGGCCGTCGATGTACCACACCCAGCGGTGTTTTCTCGCTT
>JAIVTZ010000707.1:0-2255 GCA_049188105.1 Deltaproteobacteria bacterium
GGAGCTGCGGCGGTCGGGATCGGCTTTGGTTGGCTCATGGGCGCCGGTCTCCACCCCGAGACCGCGGCCATCGTCTGCGGCTCGGCGCTGCTGGCGGCCCTCATCCTCCACCCGCGGAGGTGGTGGCGGCCGGTGGTGGTCGGTGTGGTGGCCGGGGTGGTTGTGATCGTGCTGGCCTGGCCGACGATCTCCTACATCGGAGCGTCGTCGCGGGCGGCGCTGGGCGAGGGCGGAGCCGCCAACCGCGACCGCATGCCGTGGTCCATGCAGCGCGACCTGGTGCGCCAGATCGCGGTTCCGGCGAGCATGGGAAGACCCGGGACGAGGGACTGGAAACCTTCCTACCCGCATGCGCCCGGTGCGGCCGGGGTGGGGGGTGCGGTGCTGGCGCTCCTTGCGGTCGGCCGGATCCGCCGTCGCTGGCGTCGCCTCGCTTTGGCGGCCGGTGTGGTGACGGCTCTCGGTCTGGTGCTGCTGGTTCGAATCCCGCCGCTCGACACCCTGCTGGTTCTTATCCCACCGCTCGACCACATGACGGTGCCGCGCTTCGGGGTGCTGATCCCTTGGGGGGTCATCGTGCTGGCCGCGCTGGCGCTTGACGGCGCGCTTCGCGGTCATGCGCGGTCCACCCTCGTACGACTCGTGCCGGCGGCGATGGTCGCAGCCTTCGCCCTGGCGTCGTCGCCGTGGCGGTTGCTGCCGGCCGACACCGCGCTGGTCATCGTGTCCGTGGCGGCTGCGATCGTGATTGGCCTCCTTCGACGCCGGAAGCTCGCGCCCGCGCTGGTGGCCGGCGAGCTCGCTCTCCTCGCCGTCGCCATCAACCCGACGGCACGCGTTGCCGACCGCCTGCCGCGGCCGCCGGTGGTCGAGCGCCTCATCGAGCTCGAGGCCGCCGATCCGTGCCGCGTGATCGGCGTCGACGGCGTGCTGGCGCCGAACATCGCCTCGCGCTACGGGCTGCGCGACCTGCGGGCGTCGGACCCGTTGCGGCCCGAGCCCTTTGCGCGTCTGATGGGGGTCCTCGGCGAGCCGCCGACAATTCTCGGCGGACCCCTGCGGCGGGCGCCGGCGGGTCTGTGTGGCGCGTGGGGGGTAGGTCTGGCTCTGACTCCGCCGGGGCGCGAGCTTGCGGGCTGGGAGCGGGAGTACGGCGACCGCGACGGAGTCATCTGGTCGAACCCGCTGCTGCTGCCCGAGGTTCGGGTGGTTGGGAGGGCGATCTCCGAGCCCGATGACGCCCGTACCCTGCCCGAGGTCCTCGAGGTCGTGGACTTCGAGACCACGGCGATGGTGAGCGGGGGAGCGCCGACGATAGATGCGAGGGTCGTGAAACTCGAGCTGTGGCGGCGCACCCCGACCGGCCTCGAAGCCGGCACCGAGTGCGACGGACCGTGTCTGCTGATCCTCGCCCAGCCCTGGGCGCCGGGTTGGCGGGCACGGGTCGACGGCGCGCCGGCGCCGGTAGTGCGCACCAACGTCGCCGGGCTCGGGGTGGTAGCGCCCGCCGGACGGCACGCGGTCGAGCTCGACTACCACCCGTGGCGGTGGCACGGTGGGGTACCCTGATGAACATGGACGACGATGCTCTCGGACTTTCGGTTGTGGTGCCGGTCTACAACGAGATCGACAATATCGTGCCGCTCGTCGAGCGCGTGCGCGCGACCCTCGACCCCATCGGGGTGTCGTGGGAGCTGGTGGCGGTCGACGACGGTTCGACCGATGGCTCGGGCGAGCGGTTGGACGAGCTGGCCGAGGGCGAGGACCGGCTGCGGGTGTTGCACTTCGAGGAGAACTGCGGCCAGTCCGCGGGTCTTGACGCCGGTTTCAAGCACGCCCGCGGACGGCTCGTGGCGCTCCTCGATGCCGACCTTCAGACCTTCCCCGAGGATCTTCCGCGGTTGCTCGAGGCTCTCGAAAACGAGGGCCTGGACGCGGTGGTCGGGATCCGCGCCGAGCGCCGCGACACCGGTTGGAAACGATTCAGCTCGCGCTTCGCCAACGGCGTCCGCAACCGGCTCACCCGTGAGGACATCGAAGACACCGGCTGCCCGATAAAGATCTTCCGGGCCGAGGCCATCCGCTCGGTGAAGATCTTCACCGGCATGCACCGCTTCCTGCCGACCCTGTTGCGGATGGAGGGCTACACCGTCAAGCAGGTGCCGGTGCGCCACGCCGAGCGCACGACGGGTGAGAGCAAGTACGG
Source organism: Deltaproteobacteria bacterium (assembly GCA_049188105.1). Taxonomy (GTDB): domain Bacteria; phylum Acidobacteriota; class Thermoanaerobaculia; order Thermoanaerobaculales; family Sulfomarinibacteraceae; genus Sulfomarinibacter. Next base: position 2,207 of record JAIVTZ010000707.1, read on the forward strand.
CACATGGGATCGCGCCTTCTCCGGCCTCCGCGATGCCCTCGCTGTGCGC
>JAIVTZ010000708.1:0-2253 GCA_049188105.1 Deltaproteobacteria bacterium
CCGAATCTATCGCAGGCATGTGGACGTCACCGGCGGTGACCGAGTGCTCGAGCTCGGGGTAGATGATGTTACCAATGAGCAGCGCGGCCGGCGCCGACATCACGCTCGCGGCGATCAGGTGCCCCGCAGGAATCCCCATCGCGATATAGGCCGCGAGGACCCCGCCCGCAATGGTGGCAAAACCACCCACCATGATGGTGAGGAGCTCGGATTTCGTCATATCGTTGAGAAACGGTTTGATGAGCAACGGCGCCTCGGTCTGGCCGACGAAGATGTTGGCGGTGCAGGAGAGGGTCTCGGCGCCGCTCGTGCCCACGGTCCAACGCATGAACCGGGCCAGGGCTACGATCACAACTTGCATGATCCCGAGGTAGTAGAGGATCGCCATAAACCCGCCGAAAAAGATGATCGTCGGCAAGACCTTGAACGCGAACTGGAAACCGAAACCAGGCCACGATGCGGCGCCTCCGGGGAAGAAGTACTGCCGATCCGCCAGGTTTCCGAAGAGGAAGCGAGCGCCGTAATCGGACAGACTGAGAAAGGCCGTCACTTTGTCGCTGAGAGCGCTGAAGATGATCTGCCCATGAAGGTCGGCGGCCACCAACCAGGCTATGGTCGCCACGACCAGGAGAATCCCCAGCGGCGCCTGGAGTCGCGGCGCCAGGCGGAGACGGCTGTTGACCAGAAGGAGCACGACGGCGGCAACCGCGACAATTCCAACCACCGGTGATCCCAGCAATCCGAGGATCACGCCGATCGCGCACGCCGCGGCAAGCATCATCGCGACCGCGCCGGCTCCGCGTTCCGGGTTCGCCCGATCATGCCGCAAGAGGAAGACGGCCACCAGGAGGCCGAGAACGCCCATGCCGGCGAAACTCCAATAATCCTGGCGCAGGATAATGACCGCAAACAGGAACTGCAGCCCGAGACCCCAGAACACGATTCGGAGTCTGACATCGCGGCGGTGATAGGACATGGCCCAGGCCAAACCCAGCAGCACCAACATCCCGAGCACGCCGATAAACCTCATCGAGAGTCCTCCCGCGCTGACACTTTACACTGCCCCCGCCCCTTGCCCGCATGACGACGGTTGAGCCTCCGGCCATTTCCCGGGCCCAACCCGCTCAAAAAACTCCTGAGTCTCTTTCTGACGGGTCGACCCAGCCGTTTTGGTCATACCTAAGATGAGCGGTTCTGCCGGATGAGATGTGCCAAGCTCTTGATGCTCTGGCGCTCGCGAAAAGCGGACGCATACCCATCGGTATTCGGAGCATTTTCGCAAGCGGCCAGAGGGCAAGAGCTTGGTGCAGATCGCCGGTGAGAACCACTCATCTTAGGTTATGATGTGCGTGTCGCGGCAGAGATGGGCGTCGCGCCGGTCAGCTGGGGAGCACTGTCATGGCGATGGATTTCGAAACTGTCAAATTCATGAGGTTCTTGTTCGCCTTTGTTGGGGCGGCGATCGGCGCTGCCACGGGCATCAAGTACTACGGAACGGTTGGTGCGATCGGCGGGATTGTGATCGGCGCCATCGTCGGCTGGAACACCGTTGATCTTTTCAAGGGCCGCGCCCACAAGTAGCCCACCACAGGTCAACCTAAGATCATGGACCGTGAAGATTTTGAATCTGCCGTGGCCGAAGCGCTGGACCACCTTCCACCCGAGTTCGCCGAGCTGATGTCCAACGTCTCGATCCAGGTACAGGAGGCCCCGGACGAGGGGACCCTCGCCGAGCTCGACCTCGACCCACGCTTCGAAACCCTGTTCGGTCTCTACACCGGGGTCCCGCTCGACCAACGGGGCGGCTGGTACGGCAACGTGCTCCCCGACGTGATCGTCCTCTACCGGCAGCCGCTGCTTGCCGCCTGCAGCACGCACGGCCGGCTCGTTCATCAGATCCAGCTCACGCTTCTGCACGAGATCGGCCATCATTTCGGGCTATCGGACGACGAGATGCACGCGTGGGAGCGGGAGTTCGAAGCCATCGGTGACGAGGACGAACCGAACTGATCGCAAATTCTCAATTCTCAATTTTGAGGTCTTAATACCACCTCTCTTCCATTTCTTTCTGTTCTGCGGGCGGGTGGGCGGAATTGAGAATTAAGAATTGAGAATTGAGAATTGAATCCTCAGGGTTCTGAGATCCGCTATCCTCTTCGGGATGACACCCGATAGCGGTCAGTTGCACCCCGTCGAGGCGTCCCACCTCCACGCCCGACGTGAGCGGGTGTTCCTGGTGTTTGCGGGCATTTT
>JAIVTZ010000709.1:0-2248 GCA_049188105.1 Deltaproteobacteria bacterium
AGAGACCGGTGAAAAAAACCGTAAAACCCTGGGCGCCGCGGGTCGGGTGGGTGCGGTGAAGCTCCCGAGCCACCGCCGGATAGGTGTACCAGTCGGGAAGCTCTCTGCCGTCGTCCAGACGCCGTCGCACCTCGTCGGCGCTGATGCGGAGTACCCGGCGGTCCTCGGGAACCTCGTCCGCGGGTACGAAGCGCTTGCGGTCCTCGAGGTACACCATCTCGCGGGCCTCGACGAACTCGACTCCGAGCTCATCCGCGTGCTCAGCCAAGATCTCGGCCGCCTCGTCGGAACCGAATGCGGGCGTACCGGTGGTCTCCAGCACCGAGCCGGCGCCGTTGAATTCGACCATGAAATGGGTGCATCCGTAGTTCTTGTGGACAATGGCCTGGAGCACTGCCTCCCGCGCACCGCCGCCGCGCGGCGCCATCGGCAACAGGTTGAGCCGTGCCATGAACTTCGGATAGTGCGGCATCAGCGCCTGGTAGCACCGGATCCGGGTGTAGTGGTCTACATCCCCCGGCTGGCTGAGCCCGACGATCGGGTGGATCAGCAGGTTGGCGCCGGCATCGCGCGCCGCCTCCACCATCATCGCCTGCTCGGCGCGGTGAATCGTGCGGTGGGTCTGGAAGGCCATCACCCGGCGCCACCCGAGGCCGGTGAACTTATGGCGCAGCTCGCGAGGAGTCAGCCGCAGCTCGCGGTAGTCGTTGTGGACCGGCGGCTCGATCCCCTCGACGGGTCCCGCCACCGACCACTTCGTAGCCCGGTGGAGGTGTTGAGCAACCCCTGGATGCGAGCGGTCGGTGGTCCCGAAGATCGCCCGCACCTCGGCCTCGCGATCGGGCTCCCAGACCTCGGTCACGCGAAGAACGGCCAACATGACGCCTTCCGGATCACGAAGGGCCAGAGGGTCACCCTCGGACAACCCCTCCGCCACCTCGTCCGCAACGTCGAGCGTGACCGGAAGCGGCCACAGCGTGCCGTCGGCGATGTGCATCCCCGAGCACACCGCCTCGTGATCGGCCGACCCCATAAAGCCTTCGAGCGGTGAGAAGCCGCCGTTGATCAAGAGCTCGAGGTCGCACAGCCGGCGCGGCCCAAGGTCCACCGAGGACCAGTCGCGCGACTGCTCCCGGATCTCGGTGATTCGGTCCTCATCGACCAAGAGATCGATGAGGCGACCGCCATGAGGTGATATCAAATTATCCAACAGAATCTCCGTATCAGCGGCCGGCTACCGGCGCGCAGCGCGAAATTGTAGCCCGTTCGACCCAAGATGTATAGGATCCCCGTCTTCGCGCACCTCTTCCCTCATCTCTTTTCCCCGCCGCGCGCCCGCCAGGCGCGCGGCGGGGAAAAGAGCTACACGAGAACCGGAAGTCGCCACGTCGGCGTGTATTCGAAGATCAGCCGCGTCTGGATGTGGTCGACCTCCGGGCGGGTGGTGAAGGAGTCCAGGGCGAGGTCCCGCAGATGGTCGGAGTCGCGCACAGCCACGTGGACCAGGAAGTCGTCACCGCCGGTCACGTGGAAGACGCTCCGCACCTCGGGAACCTCGATCAGATAGGCGCGGAAGGAATCAAGCAGCTCCCTCGAGTGCTGGCGCAGGCGGACCGCGATCATCGCTTCGAGACCGATGCCGACCGCGCCCGGCGCAACCTCGGCGTGGTACCCCCGCAACACTCCCAGACGTCCCAGCCGCCGGACCCGTTCGAGACACGTGGAGGGCGCGACGCCGACCGTTTCCGCCAACCGGTTGTTGGGCACTCGGGCATTGTTTTGCAGAATCGCCAAAATATCGAAGTCAATTCGGTCAAGTTCGTCTGAGATCTTCATAATCGGAATTATATTCGATTTCTTGCAATGACTAGGAATCTTCTCCTACCATTCATCGCGCAGAGGAATTTTTCGAAGGACGAGGACGGTCGGAGACCTCCCTCCGATCTCGTCGAACAGGGGGAGGAGACATGAAGTTCGATCTGCTGTCCGGAGGCGATCTCCAGGCCATCGACGCGCTCAAGGAGCACTATGGTGGCGCCGACACGATTGGTGCGGCGATTCTCGAGCGAAGGGACCTTTCGACGCGCAAGCTGGTCCTTGCCGAGAAGGGCTTTGGCGAGATGATCGCCGACGCCGAACGCCTGGTGCAGCGGTATCCCCATGTCAACTTCCCACTGCTTCTCGCCCTTGCGTACGAGAAGCTCGATCGGGCACTCCCTCTCCATCCGGCTGAACTCGTTTTCTACAC
>JAIVTZ010000710.1:0-2234 GCA_049188105.1 Deltaproteobacteria bacterium
CTTCAAGCAAGGCTTCATGAATCCCCACGTCCCCGTCGAGTACGGCGGCACGCCGCAGACGGTGCTCGACCACTGCCTGGTGCTGGAGGAGATGTGCACCGGCTGCTCCGGCATCTCCACAGCCATCGACGCCAACGGCCTCTCGCAATACCCGGTGATCCTGGCCGGCACCGACGACCAGAAGCGGCGTTTTCTCGCGCCGATGACCGAGGAGCTGCGATTCTCAGCCTACGCGGTGACCGAACCCGATGCCGGATCCGACGTCTCCCGGGTCAAGACAACCGCCACCAGGGTCGGCAGCGACTACGTGCTCAACGGCATCAAATGGTGGATCACCAACGGGTCGGTGGCGAGCTGGTACTTCGTGCTCGCGCGTGCGGACGACAAGCTGACCGGGTTCATCGTTCCCGCGGACACGCCGGGGGTCATTCGCGGACCCAAGGAGATCAACCTCGGCCAGCACGCCTCGAACACCGTTCGCGTGACCCTCGAGGACGTCAAGGTTGCCGCCAACAACCGGCTCGGTGAGGAGGGTGACGGTTTCTCCATCGCGATGAAGACCTTCGATCACACCCGTCCCGGTGTCGCGAGCGGAGCCAATGGGATCACCAAGGCGGCGCTCAACATCGCCCTTTCTTACTCCAAACGTCGCCGGACCTTCGACAAGAAGCTCATCTCCAATCAGGGGATCTCGTTCAAGCTCGCCGAGATGATGACCCGGCTGGATGCGGCGCGCTATCTGACCTACAAGGCGGCCTGGCTCTTCGACCGCGGCGAGAACAATGCCCGTGAGGCGGCCGAGGCCAAGTGGTTTGCCGCCGATGTCGCCATGAGCGCTGCCATCGAATGCGCGCAGGTGCTCGGCGGATACGGCTTCACCACCGAGATGCCGGCCGAGAAGCTGATTCGCGACGCCAAGATCTACCAGATCTACGAGGGCGCGACCGAGATCCAGAAGATGATCATCGTCGGCAAGCTGATGCGGATGAAGGAGGTTTTCTAGATGTTGGGCGACGTCCGGCGCTTGGTGGCGAAGATCGCACAGAAGTTCAAGCGAAAGTTCTACGGTCGCACCTTCCGCTGTCCGGTCTGTCATCTCGAGCTGGCCATGGTCGATGCCGACGGCAACCGCCTGATGGTGTGCCCGCTGTGCGGCGTGGTGCTCGACGTCGAGGAGGTGTACGGCCACGTGGTGCCGGTGGTCCTCGAGGTGGAGCTGTATCGCCCCCAACCCAAGATGAGGATCCATCCGCTCATGACTCACGCTCCGATCGGCCTCTTCCCCTTTGCGGTGCTCGGAACGGGAGCGCTGATTCTGGCCTCGGTGCTCGGACCCCGGGTGCCCGGGCTGGGGTCGTGGCTCGCCAACGCCCCCATGGTGGCCGATGTGACCCTCGTCCTGCTCGCGTTGTCGGTGGGCCTTTCGGTGCTCACATTTGCCTCCGGGCTGTGGGACTGGAGGCGCCGGTACCGGGGGCGGCCCTATCGGCAGATCACGCTCAAGATCGTGTTCTCGGTGCTGTTTCTGATGCTCGGCGGAATCGCGATCGCGCTCCACGCCTCGGGTTTCGTCTTTCAGGCATCCACCGGGCTGGTCGATGTCGCGTCGCCGATGGCCCTCGCGCTGGCGGCGGTCGAGCTCACCGCTCTCCTCCTCGCCATGGTCGTGATCGCGACCCTCGGACACATCGGAGGAACCCTGGTCTTCGGTCGCTGATCGCACCGACGGCATAACGACGAGCTTCCCACGGGGCAACAGTGTCGTTCCCGGAAACTGATGGGTGGAGCCAGCCGCGAAGCGGCGAAATATTCATAGCCTGGGGCGTCAGCCCCAGGAACACAGTGTAGAAAGAAACAGCCAGCCGCGAAGCGGCGACAGACAATCGGAAGATGATGGCTGCGGCTCACGCCGCAGCCGCAATCTGTCGCCCTTTCAGGGCTCTGGAGTCTGGAAACGCCCACGACCTGGGGCTCACGCCCCAGGCTAAAGGTCTATCGCGCCTTCGGCGCTCGATCGCGTGCCGAATCCTCATGATGTAAATCTCCCGCACTTCTCTCATGGCCCGGTCTTCTCACCGGGTGTGCGAGAAACCCTCGGCAGGTGCCAGTAGGCGTTGACGTTGCGGAGTATCCGCACCACGCCGAGAGGAATGTTTCTGCGGGCTAGTGTACCCCGCCACAATTGGCGGGTAGTATCGAGGGCGTCGAGGCGCCTTGCTGCCTGTGCTTCGCGA
>JAIVTZ010000711.1:0-2226 GCA_049188105.1 Deltaproteobacteria bacterium
CCTGGGGCGCAGCCCAGGATAAAGTGTAAACTCCGAGGTCTGTGGAAGCGAGGGAGCGGAACGCACAGCCTAGCCCCTGCCGCCGCTGATGCGCGCCGAGAACTCGGTCGCCGCCTCGAGGTTGGCCAGCATCTCGTCGTGGAAATCCGGGATCACGACCTGGGCGATGAGGGTGGAGGGATCCTCCAGGCGATCGACCGCGATCTCGACCGCCGCCTCGACATCGGCGACCGTGCCCGAGAACACGCAGTAGGCCTTGCCACCGAGGCGGTCGGCGAGCTTGAGCTCCACCAGATCCACCTCGGCGCCCTTGAGCCCGCGGTCGGCGGCGCCGATGGTGGCCGCGACGGTGCGGGTCTCGACGATCCCGAGCGCCTCGCCGGTGACCCGGCCGCGCATCCCGCGCAGATAGCGAACGACCTCGGGGTGGGCGGAGGGGAGGAAGATCCGGTCCAGCACGGAGTCTCCTCCGGCTGCGAGCCCGGCGGCGAAGGATTCCTCGACCGAGGCCACGTCGCCGCCGACCAGCACCAGGTACTTGCCGGGGTGGACGGTACCGGCATAGGTGACCTCGACCGGGGCGCGCTTGACCATGGCGTCGCCGGCGCGAAACCCGATGGCGATGGAGTCGAACTCGAGGACGGCGATCGCCGGCTGCATCAGACGATCCTCAGCCCGCCGGCCACGGTCATCCGGCGCTCTCGAGAAAAGGACCGCGGCCGGGTCAGACCCTCGCCGGTGGGGCTCGCGATCGAGAACGAGGTGTAGCCCTCGCCGCCGTCGCCGAGGCCGGCCAGGTTGGCGTTGTTGGCGACGAAGATCGAGACATCGATGTCCCGCGCCATGCGGGTGATGGCGTTGACATCGGAGGAGAAGATGGACGCGGTGTGGCCGCAGCCATGCTCGGCGCGGATCGCGAGGTCGATCGCCCGGTCGACGTCCCGCACCCGAACCACCGGCAGCACCGGCATCATCTGCTCGGTCCACACCAGGCTGTGCTCACTCGGAACGTCGGCCAGCACGAGACGGAGGTCGTCCCCCGCCCGGATTCCGATCTCCGCAAGAATGGCGCCCGCGTTTTGTCCGATCCAACGCGGGTTGACCCGACCCGGTTTTCCGGGTTCGCCGATCTCCGAGAAGATTACCCGCTCGAGTTTTTTGAGCTCGTACTCCTTGAGAAGGTAAGAGTTGTTGGCGACCATCTGTTTGAGCAGGTTGTCGGCCACCGAGGCCACCACAACCACGAGCTTTTCGTCGGTGCAGATCACATTGTTGTCGAAGGAGGCGCCGCGCACGATCTCCCGCCCGGCGAGCTCGAGATCGGCGGTGGCATCCACCACCACCGGCGGGTTGCCGGGGCCGGCGAGGATCGACCTTTTCGAGGTCTTCTGCGCCTCGGCCACCACCCCCGGACCGCCGGTGACCATCAGGATGCGGACCTGCGGGTGGTTCATGAGCCGCTGCGCGCTGTCGATGGTCGGCTCGGGCGTGGCGGTGACGAGGTCGGCGGGACCGCCGGCGGCGACGATGGCCTGGTTGATCCAGCGGATGGCCTGGACCGAGACTCTCTTGGCGTTGGGGTGGGGGTTGAAGACCACGGCGTTGCCGGCCGACACGATGGCGATCGTGTTGTTGATGACGGTGGCGGTGGGGTTGGTGGTGGGGGTGATGGCGCCGACGACGCCGAACGGTGCGTACTCGGTGATGGTCAGACCTTCGTCTCCGGACCATGTCGACGGCTCGAGATCCTCGGGCCCTGGCGTCTTCTCGGTCACCAGGAGGTTTTTGATCTCCTTGTCCTCGGCGCGGCCGAGGCCGGTCTCTTCGTGCGCCAACCGCGCCAGCTCGGCCGCCCTCTCGCGCATCGTCGCGCGCACCGCGTCGATGATCCGATACCGCTTCTTGAGACCCATCGAACGGTAGGCCTCGAACGCTGCGCGCGCCGCGGTCACCGCCGCGTCGATGGTGGGGTAAATGCCGTCGCCCACGGCGGTCTCGGCGTTGACAGCCGGCGCCGGCGTTTCAGTGCGGCCGCCGAGCTTGAGCCGCACCCGCTCTATGACGGCCTCGATCTCCTGCCGGTCAAATGCTGCTTCCACCGATCAGACCTCCACCTGCGGCCGCCGTGAGCCGTGCTCGTCCGCGGCCGCCGCGCGTTCGCCCTTGATCCCGGTCTTCTCACCGGGTTATCGATCGTCAGCTAGCCCACTCGCCGTCGGCCGAGGT
>JAIVTZ010000712.1:0-2213 GCA_049188105.1 Deltaproteobacteria bacterium
GCGACTGCGTCGATGCCGTTCATGATGCCCTTGTTATGAGTAGCGGCGCGGTAGGGGTCGACGTCCGCGAAGTCGCCGGCGATGATGATGCCGTCCCGCACCTGCTCGCCGTCGAAGCCGTTGCTGGTGAGACCCTCGGCCGGGATCCGTATCCGCGCCCGCACCAGCGAGCGATCCGTGAGGTTTGACAGGATCCGCAGAAAAACCTTGCCGCCGGTGATGGCTTCGACGAGTGAAGCAACTCCCTCGCACATCGTGTTGACGAGATTGGCGCCCATGGCGTCGCAGGTGTCAACCAAAAGATGCACCACCAACATGTCGGACGATTCCGAGCCGGCAGGATGCTGATACACCTCGAGGTCGCGGGCGCCGCCGCCACGCGCCACGAGGCGTGGGTGGAGGCTGTTGGCAAGGTTGAGGACCTCGTCCTTACGCTGCAGCACCTTGCTGCGGGCCCGGCTCGGGTGGGAGATGTCCATGACCTGGATCTGGCCGATGAGAATCGGTTCGGTGCTCTCGGTTTGAAATCCGCCTGCGGTGCGGGCGGTCTTGGCGGCGTAGCTCACCGCGGCCACGATCGACGGCTCCTCCACCGCCATCGGAACCACATAGTCCTTGGAGTTGATGAGGAAGTTGAGACCCAGCCCTACCGGCAGACCAATCACGCCGACCACGTTTTCGATCATGGCGTCGGCGTTGGACACCGTCAGGAGATGCCCGCCGTTGAGGAGGGTCTTCGAGTCCTTGGGAGACAGCAGCCCCCGGTCACGGACGAGGTGCACCCGCTCCGGGACCGACAGCTTGTGAAATCCTGGGACACACGAGTTGCTCACTGGGTCATCTCCAAGTGGTCGGGTTTCTTCGATTTGCTCGACTTGGATGGTTCTGCGGGCAGCCCCCCAACCGCAAGGGAGAATATCGCAATAAGCGCCAAATTGCTAGCAGACAAGACACTTGTGGAAGTAACGACGGCCTTGACGGTGCGTCTCGAGACCTTGACCTGGGCCCCGGATGTGAAGCCCGGATGGCGGTGGATCTTCTGCAGCGTGAGCACCGAAAGACCGATCGCCCATAAGAGGAACCTCCGAATCCCGGTTTCACGGCGGGGGATCAGCAGGGTGTAGGCGAGAGCGTCGCGGAGACAGGAGTGGGCGATCCCCACCATCTCGTTCATCCCCCGGTCGAATACCGGATCGGGGTGGCGGCTGTGCAGCTGGCTGAGGTCGAAGCCCTGACGGCTGAACACGTCGCGCGGCAGCCAGCAGGTGTCGCGCTCCAAATCGTCCCAGATGTCCTTGAGGATGTTGGTCATCTGCAGACCCTGACCAAAGCGGACGGCGCGCGACATCAGCAGCTCGCGTCTGGCGTCGATCCGGTCGGAATGTGCGCAGAACAGCTCGGTGAGCATCTCACCGACCACGCCCGCGACGACATAGCAGTAGCGCTCGTGGTCGCCGAGAGTTGCGAGCCCGTGCGGACTCCGGTCGCGCTCGAACCGGTCCATACCGCGGCCCATGATGGCCACGCAGCGAACGATCGCGGCCTGCTGCCGCGGATCGAGGCTGCTGTTGATTCGGAGGACCCTCACGCACTCTCGAATCAGCTCTCGTTCGGCCGCCGGGGTCGATGGATCAAGCCGCAGGTGGAGCTCGTGCGCAAACGCGTCCGCCCCTCCACCGGTGGCGAGAATGTCAATGAATGTCTGCAGGTGGTGCGTCTTCTGATCGGCGGTGAGGCCCACGTCGTCCTCGATAGTATCGGCGATTCGGCACAGCAGGTAGGCGTTACCGACCGCTTGTCTCAGGTCCCCCGGAAGCTGTGGGATCGTCAGCGCAAAGGTCCGTGAGACGCCGAGGAGCATGCGCTCCTGGAAAATCATATCGGCGGCATGTGTGACCCTGGACCGCTCACCCGCACGCCTCTCCATGGCGTTCTCGGACATGGTCGGGGTGCTCCAAGCCTCCATCATCATCCTCGATTCTGCTCCTTACCCAACATACGAGACGGCCCGAAGATTCCGCCCGGCGCCCACTCGCCCGATTACTCCGGGAAAGTACCGCAGATGATGTCAGTCATTCCGACCATTTTGCGCCACTGCGGGTTCGCTCGAGAGCGCCAGATCCGGCGCCGCCAGCGACCACACCGTTCTCATTGCCTGACGGGCGGCGAGGAACGACCGCGTGAGACTCGGCCACCGCGGCCAGTCCCGGGGG
>JAIVTZ010000713.1:0-2200 GCA_049188105.1 Deltaproteobacteria bacterium
GATCTCGCGACCGCTTGTTCGACGTCGCCACGCGCTGGCTCGCCGACCGGCTCGAGCCGGAGGACGGGCGCGTCGTCACCGAGATCTTTGCCTTCGAGCGCGCGATCACAGCGCCCGCCGTGCGGCGCTTCGTCGCCGATCTGTGCCGCACCTGTCACCGCGGCGACCTCTACATGGAGCGAATCTCGAGCAAGGACCAGGTGCGGGAGGCGATCGTCGCCGCCGCCGCCCACCCCTCGACCCGGGTCGCCGAGCTCATCGACTGGTACCGCCAGCTCCCGGAAGAGTTCTTTCCCCGAACACCCGTCCGCATGAGCCTGGTCACCCTGCGCAACGGCAAGGTGACGGCGATCGTGCGCCGCAAGCGGATCCGGCGCATCGCCGACAAGGTCTCCCGCCGCATCGCCGACCAGCTCTCCGGCGAAATCAATTCCGTCGCGCGCGCCCTGGCCGCCAGCAGACCGCGCCACCAAGGTACCGACCCGCCGAGCACCGTCGCCCCTCCCGGAACCCCCGCCGCGGTCGGAGGCGCGGCGGAACGATTGGTGGCGGACAGGATCCGTTCGGGCCGCATTACCCTCGACCCGGAAAGGAACCGGGTCGACGACGTCATCGGCGTCAAGGTGATCGGCACCCGCGGCGAGCTCGAGGCCATCGAGGCGTCGCTCGACAACCTCGACTACACCTGGGCGTTCCATCGCGAGGTCCACGCCGGGGCCTACGAGGGCATCCACTACCTGGTCGACCTCGAGCTGCCGTCGAACACCAAGATTCTCCATCACATGGAGGGCATCGACTGGTCCTTCGCCTCCGGCCGCGGTCTGCCCGTCGAGGATCTCGACCGGCGCTTTAGCTCGTACATCGAGAGCTGTCGCCGAACCTTTCGGGTCGAGCTCATCCTCACCTCCTTCGAGGATCTCGTGGAGTCGGAGTTCGGGGTCGGCATCCACGAGCAGCGGATCCTCGAGCAGCGGGACCTCGCCAGCGACTTCGGACGGATCGCCCGCAATGCCTCTTCGATCATCGAGTACATGCTGCGTCTGGCGACCTCGCCGACCGTGAAGATCGACGAGATCCCGATCAAGATCTGGGGGCGCTACATTCGCGACACCGTGGCGCACGAGATTGCGGAGCTCGAAGCCGGCGAGCCCACCGAGTGGCTTGTTCCCGAGGAGCATCTCGAGGACCTGATGCGGCTTTAGCCTGCATTTCACCGCGTCGAGTCCCGAGGTCCGCGAGATTTCGTGAGATGTGGGGTTTTCGACCTGAGAAACGCGGAGGCGTACTTGAAAGCCGTCATTTTTTCTGCGTGATCTGCGGGCAGGTCTTACTCGAAGAATGAACGCGGCACGCCCGACTGGCGGATGATTGACCGAAGGGTGCCACGCCTCAGTTCCTTGTGATCAGGTACGGGAACCGTGACGGTTGAATCAGAATCCTTCTTCTGCATCACGATGTGGCTGCCGCGTCGACGAACCTCGAGAAAACCATGATTGGCAAGTATTGCGCAGGCCTCTCGGCCGGACATCACCCGCAGCTTAGCCAATGGCGACCTCGACGCTGGTCACGAACACATCGTGGTGCAGGCGCTGCTCGATCTCCGATGGATCTGCAACCTCAAAGAAAAGCTCGATGGCCTCGGCAAGGTTTGACCGTGCGTCCTCGACGGTATCTCCCTGGCTCGCAATGTCGAGCTCCGGACACAGGGCAACGAATCCGTCATCCTCTCGTTCGATGATTGCAGTCAGTTGACGCGTCGTTGCCATGGTCATCCTCCGTGAGCTTCCCTTCGATCATGCCTTGGGCCTGCTCAACAGTCAACACGAGAAGGCAAATGAACGCCGACTCAAACAAATATGTTCATCTGCGTTGATCTGCGTGATCTGCGGTTTGCAGCGAGTGGCCCGTCAACCTTTGACGACGGCGACGGGTCGCAGCCGGGCCACCTTGCGCGCGATCCCGGCGCCGGCAACGGCATCGACCACCGCGTCGACGTCCTTATAGGCCGCCGGCGCCTCCTCGGCGAGACCGGGCATCGAGCCCGCGCGGACCTTGATCCCACGCTCCTCGAGCTCGCGCCGGAGCTCGCCGCCGTTGATCGAACGCTTGGCCTTGCGACGGCTCATGGTGCGGCCGGCGCCGTGGCAGCACGAGCCGAGCGAGCGCTCCATGCTCCTCTCCGTGCCGACCAACACCCACG
>JAIVTZ010000714.1:0-2194 GCA_049188105.1 Deltaproteobacteria bacterium
ACGGGGATTCAATATCCCGTTCTCCAAGTGGTTGCTGCACGGTCTCGGCGACGAGCTCAAGCAGCGCTTCTCGGTGGAGAAGGTCGAGGCCCGCGGTCTCTTCAACCCGGCCGGCGTCGCCGCCCTGCTCGACGAGCACCTCTCCGAGCAAATCGACCACCGCAAACCGCTCTTCACCCTCCTCGCCTTCGATCTGTGGTGTGACGCCACCTTTGGCGAGGGCGTGCGGATCCCGATCGGCGATCCGACCCCCGAGGTCACCCAGTGAAACCCGCACGCGCCATCCTCCTGCTCGCCGCCCTCCTCTTCATCTGCAATATCTGGGGCTACGATCTGTGGGCCCCCGACGAGCCCTTCTTCGGTGAGGGCGCGCGCGAGATGGTGGTCGACGGCCAGTGGCTGGTGAGCCACGTCAACGGCGTCGTCAACACCCACAAGCCGCCGCTCTTCTTCTGGCTCATCGCCATCCTATCGCTGCCTTTCGGCCGGGTCCTGTCGCTGACGGCCCGCCTGCCGTCGGCCCTGGCCTCGCTCGGCACCGTTGCGATGACCCTCCGTCTCGGTCGTCGTATGTCGTCGGAGCGCACCGCGGTCCTCGCCGCATTCGTCCTCGCCACCAGCTATATGTTCTGGGACAAGGCGCGGTCGGTCCAGATCGACGCCGTGATGTGCTGCCTCATCTGGGTGGCGCTCTCGGCCTTCGCATCCTGGCGGGCGGGCGACCTCGACGGCCGTCGCGCCGGGCTCCTGTTCTGGGCGGCCGGCGCCCTCGCGGTGCTGGCCAAGGGGCCGGTCGGGCTCCTGCTGCCCCTCGGAATCGCCCTGGTGACCCTCGCCGTGGATCGCGAAATCGGTCGTTGGCGCGACTTCGCGCCGCTTTCCGGACCCCTCCTCTTCGCCCTCATCTGCGGTGCGTGGGTGGCGGCGGCCACCCTGTGGGGGCCGGCCGAGTACTCGGTGTGGGGCGCTCTCCGAGAGCACTTCGTCGATCGCGGTCTGCACGGGATGCACCACGCGCAACCGTGGTGGTACTACGCCAAGGTCCTGCCTCCGCAGCTCCTGCCGTGGACCTTCCTGGTCCCGGGCGCCCTCGTTCTGGCCTGGAAACGTCGCGACCGCGACGACCGCTTCCTGCTGGTGACCGTGATCTTCATCGTGCTCTTCTTCTCGATCTCGACCGAGAAACGGACGTTGTACGTTCTGCCGGCCTTTCCCGCCTTCGCGCTGATGACGGCGCGATTTGTCGGCGCGGTGCTGGGTTGGGAGGAGGCGCCCGCCATGTCGCGCCGCTGGGTTACGGTCGGCCAGTCCTTTCTCGCCGCCCTCCTGATTCTCCTCGGTGCGGCGGCGCCATTCGCCGCGCAGCGGGTCGACGAGGTGCCGTCCTGGGTCATCTTCGTGCTGGCCGGCATACTCCTCGCCACCGGGCTGTCCACGCTGTGGGCCGTCATGAAGAGGAACCTCTTCGCCGCGACCATCCTCCCGGCCGCCGGTTTCGCCGCCGCCTACCTCTTCGTCGCCTCGGTGGTCCTGCCCATGGCCGACGCCTTCAAGTCGAGCCGCGATTTCGCGGAGGTCATCGCCCACGAGACAACCGAGTCACGAGCCGCCGGCCACGAGATCCTGGCCTTCGATCTCGGAAATCTGCCCGTCCACTATGCCTTCTACACAAACGGCATCTATACGGTCGAGACCAAGAGATCCGAAGACCTCGCCCGCCATCTCGACCAGGAGGCGCGGGTCTGGGCCGTGGCCAACGCCAAGCGCCTCGACGAGCTGCCCGCCGGCATCCGCGACACGGTGGAGATCGTGGCCACAACTCACGCGAGTCGGCGGGATGTGGCTCTGATTGCCAATCACCCGCCCACCAAGTAATCAGTGATCAGTGGGTGATGGCAACCAAACGGAGTCTGTCGCCCCTTCAGGGCTGGCCGTAACTGGGCACCGGAATCCTGGGGCTCACGCCCCAGGCTAAATATATGTCGCACCTTCGGCGCTCCATCCGGTAGGCCATCAAATAGTGGCTGGCGCCCCGTTCTTTGATTGTGCCGTACGAGCCGCGGAGCGGCGACAGATACATAGCCTGTTCCCATCCGGAAACTCCGGTGGGGACGGCGCAGTTCCCGATGCGAAAACGAGCGATTTTCGTGCAAGGTCTAGGAGATCAAGGATTTGCGCGGAGGCGTACCTCTGT
>JAIVTZ010000715.1:0-2191 GCA_049188105.1 Deltaproteobacteria bacterium
AGAATCCAGCATCCAGCATCCAGTATCGGATCGGTGGGCGGGCGCGGCTGGCCGGATATTCCGAATTCCGAATTCGTGGGCGCGGGTTTGTGCTACAACACACCGATGATGAAAACCGCCCGCCTCGTCGTTGGTTTTTGGATCCTCATGACGGTTCTGATCGGTGTGACCGCGTGCACCGAGGCGCCCGCGCCCCTCGACCCGACCTACGCGGCCGAGGTCGAGGACTGGCGAATCGAGCGACTGGCCCGATTGACCGCCGACGATGGTTGGCTCAGCCTGACCGGGCTGTACTGGCTCGAGCCCGGCGAGAACCGCTTCGGCTCGGCCGAGGATGGTGCGGTGGTGCTGCCGGATCCGGGTGTGGCCGACATCGCCGGTCTTTTGATCCTCGGTCCGGACGGCACGGTGATTGTTTTTGCAGAGGAAGGCGCCGGGGTCGAGATCAACGGCGAGCCGATCACCGAGACCACGTTGAGAACGGACGCGGCGGGCAAACCCGACATCGTCACCGCGGGCCGCATCCAGTTCTACGTCATCGACCGCGGGGGACGACTGGCGGCGCGGGTCAAGGATCCCGAGGCGCCGTCCCGCCTCGCATTCGACGGCATCGAGCACTTCCCCATCGATTCGGCCTATCGCGTCGAGGCACGATTGGAGCCCTACGATCAGCCGCGCGAGGTCGCGATCCCGACCGTGCTCGGCGAGGACACCACCATGCTCGCCCCGGGGACGCTTCACTTCACGATCGATGGGACCGAGCACATCCTGGAGCCCTATCAGGACAGCCCGGATGACGACGAGTACTTCCTGATCTTCCGCGACGGCACCAGCGCCGTGACGACCTACGGCGCCGGGCGCTTCCTGTACGCGGCGGCCGCCGGGGAGGACGGCACGACGGTGCTGGACTTCAACCTCGCCTACAACCCACCCTGCGCGTTCACCCCCTACGCCACCTGCCCGCTGCCGCCGCCGCAAAACTGGCTCCAGGCATCGATCGAGGCCGGGGAGATGTACACCGGCGAGTCGCACTGACCCACGTTGTCGAGCTCTTAAACGATGAAATTCAAGAATCGGCCACAAAATAGGAAAGCTGCGGTACACTCCCGGGCCATGCGGCATTCGTTGTGCTTCGGATCAGCACTCCTTCTCATCTCCTCCCTTCTTTCTGTGCCCACGGCCATTGCGGCCGACGAGGACCCCACCGACACCCCCGAGAAGAAGAAAACGGTTGGCGCGTGGTTTCCACCGGGCGATTTCTATCCCCGCTACATCACGGATCCCATCCGGCCGCAAAACGCCCTCACCTTCCAGTGGCTGTCGGACACCGAGATTCCTGAAACCTCCAGCGGCCGTTTCGGTCTGAGGCTCGGCGGCAGCTTCGGGATCTACCGCTGGCACCCCGAGGGGGAGCCTGACATCGGCTGGCAGCTCAGCTTCGAGGGCGGGTTTGCCGGTCAGTTCGATATGGGATACAGCTGGG
Source organism: Deltaproteobacteria bacterium (assembly GCA_049188105.1). GTDB lineage: Bacteria > Acidobacteriota > Thermoanaerobaculia > Thermoanaerobaculales > Sulfomarinibacteraceae > Sulfomarinibacter. Next base: position 1,484 of record JAIVTZ010000715.1, read on the forward strand.
ACAACACCGGCTGGGACGGTTTCTACGGTCTCTACCTGAGCTGGATGCTCACACCGGACCTCGGCTTTCGCTTCGGCAGCCAGCACAACTCCTCGCACATCGGCGACGAGTACTCGGAGCGGACCGGCCGCAAGCGGATCCACTACACCAGGGAAGAGGGCATCCTCGGGGTGACCTGGCGCTTTACACCGCGGTGGCGGACCTATGGCGAGATCGGCTATGGAAACGGCCTCAGTGGCGAACCTCCGTGGCGCCTCCAGTCAGGTCTGGAGTTCGTGACCGAGCAACGATACTGGAAGGGACGGGCGTCTCGGTACGCCGCGATCGACATCCGCACCTACCAGGAGATCAATTGGAGCACACGGTTGACCGCGCAGGCCGGCCTCGCGTTCCCGGTCGGAAACCGCGGCTCGGCGTACCGTTTCGCTTTCGAGCTCGGCACCGGACGCTCGGTCATGGGCCAGTTCCTGCGGGAAAATGAGACCTGGCTCGGGGTCGGTTGGTACTACGACTGGTAGCAATTCGTGCTCGTGCAGCTCACGGCCTCACGGCCGCTCACTGCCCGAGCACGAATTGCTCAAGGGTCTCACATCGCGGCCATTGCCAATCCATAACAGCAATACTCGGCCGGGGAGTCGACGGAAGTCGCAGAATGCTAGTGAGATATGCAGACCAACCCTAGTAGCCGCGAAGCGGCGAAACATATTT
>JAIVTZ010000716.1:0-2190 GCA_049188105.1 Deltaproteobacteria bacterium
TGTCATGAGCGAAGATCTGGTGGTCGTCTACACCGCCCAGGGCGAGTTCGATGAAACCCAAGTGCGGTCCTTCCTCGCCGCCCACGACATTCCCACCTCCACCCACGGCGAGGCCCTGCGCCACACCCACGGCCTCACCCTCGACGGATTGGGTGCAGTGGAGATCATGGTTGCGGCCGAGCACGAGGCCACTGCAAGGCGTCTCCTCGACCAGGCCGAGCGCGGCGAGCTCACTCTCGACGATTCGCCTTGAGTCCGAGCTCGGCGAGCTGGTGGGCGTCGACCGCGGACGGCGCCCGCGTCATGAGACACGTGGCCGACGTCGTCTTGGGAAAGGCGATCACGTCGCGGATCGAGTCGCGCCCGGCCATCAACATCACCATGCGGTCGAGACCGAGGGCGATGCCGCCATGGGGCGGTACGCCGTAACGGAAGGCCTCGAGCAGGAAACCGAAACGGGCCTCCGCCTCGGCCTCGTCGATTCCGAGAGCCGCGAACATCTGCCGTTGGACCTCGGGGTCGTGAATTCGGATCGAGCCGCCGCCGAGCTCGACACCGTCCATGACGACGTCGTAGGCGCGTGCGCGCGCCGCGCCGGGGTCGTCCTCGAGCAGCCCGGCGTCGTCCTCGACCGGCGCGGTGAACGGGTGGTGCATGGCGTAGAAACGATCCTCGCCCGCGTTCCACTCGAGGAGCGGGAAATCCGTGACCCAGAGAAAGTCGTGACGCCCCTCCGGAATGAGACCGTGCCCGTGGGCGAGGTGGATCCGCAGGGCGCCGAGGGCCGCGAAGACGGTGCTGCCGGGCCCGCCCACCGCCAGCAGAAGATCTCCCTCCTTGGCGCCGACCGCATCGAGAAACCGCAGCACACCGTCATCACCGAGGGCCTTCTTCGCCGGCGACGCAACACCATCCGCGGTGCGTTTGAACCACAGCGCGCCGGCGGCGCCGTACGGTTTGACGAACTCCGAGAGGGCGTCGAGCTGCTTGCGCGACAGGCTCGCGCCACCCGGAAGCACCAGAGATTTGACCCGGCCTTCGGCGGCCGCCTCCTCGAGCACCCTGAATCCACAGCCCTCGCACACAGGACCGAGCTCTTCGAGCTCGAGACCGAATCGAGTATCCGGGCGGTCCGACCCGAAACGCTCCATGGCGTCGTCGTACGACAGGCGCGGAAAGATCGCCGGCGGCTCGATGCCTACGAGCGGGAAGATCCGAGCGAAGAGGCCTTCAACCAGGGTGTAGATGTCCTCCTCGGTCACGAACGAGGCCTCCACATCCACCTGGGTGAACTCCGGCTGGCGGTCGGAGCGAAGATCTTCATCCCGGAAGCACCTCGTGATCTGCATGTAGCGTCCGAGACCAGCGACCTGGAGGAGCTGTTTGAAGAGCTGCGGTGATTGTGGCAAGGCATAGAACGACGACTTGTGGATGCGCGAAGGCACCAGGAAGTCGCGCGCGCCTTCGGGCGTCGAACGGGTGAGGATCGGGGTCTCCACCTCGAGGAAGTCCATGTCGTCGAAGTAACGCCGAGTAGCGGCGACCACCTGGTGTCGGAGGACCAGATTGGCGGTCATCTCGGGACGCCGCAGATCGAGATAGCGATGGGTCAACCGCAGCTCCTCCGACGCGTTGACCCGATCCTCGACGACGAACGGCGGGGTCTCGGCGGCCGTCAGAATCTCGAGCTCCTCGACCTTGACCTCGATCGCCCCGCTCGCCAGCTTGGGATTGGCCTGCCCCTCGGCCCGCTCCCGTACCGTGCCGCACACCCGAACAACATCCTCCGCCGAAAGCCTCTCGCCCTCGCTGACCATGGCCTCTTCGAAGACCAGCTGCAGCAGGCCGCTGCGGTCCCTGAGATCGACAAAGACGAGACCGCCCAGATCCCGCCGCCGCCGCACCCAGCCCACCACCTCCACCCGCTCTCCCACCCGGGCCAGGTCGAGTGATGCGCACCACGGTCGTTCCCACGCGCTCGTCGTCATGTCTCGCTCCGCCCTTTCCCGAGTCCGCGTCCGCGTCCACGTCCGCGCCCGAGGAGAGATTCACTCATTCTTTCTCATAACCTGAGATGAGCGGTTCTGCCGGATGAGATGTGCCAAGCTCTTGATGCTCGGGTGCTTGCGAAAAGCGGACGCATACCCATCGGTATGTGGAGCATTTTCGCAAGTGGCCAGAGCGCAAGAG
>JAIVTZ010000717.1:0-2187 GCA_049188105.1 Deltaproteobacteria bacterium
CCGCGACGCACGCAGGCCGTCCGAAACTCAAAACTCATAACTCAAAACTCAAAACTCTTCGCGTGCTCCGCAGCCCGCCTATAATCCTCCTGTGACCTCGAAATACCATCGAGCAGAACAATGAAGCGCATCGTGCTGCGGCGTATGCTCGCCCTGGTGCCGCTGGTGTGGCTCGTTGCCACCCTGACCTTCGTGGTGGTGCAGGCAGCACCGGGCTCCTATGCCGACACGATCGACAACCCACGGCTTTCCCCCGAGACCCGGGAGCTGATCCGCGCCCGCTACGGCCTCGACCGTCCGCCCCTCGAGCAGTACCTGAGCTGGCTCGGCGCGGTGGCGACCGGCGACCTCGGCACTTCGTTCATGTACAAGCAACCGGTGTCGGCGGTGCTGGCGCGGGCGCTGCCGCCGACCCTCCTGCTGGCGGGCGCCGCCCTCCTCTTCGATCTCGTGCTCGGGCTCGTGCTGGCGGTGGCGGCGGCGCGGCGTCCGTACGGTTGGGTCGATCGGATCACCTCCGTCTTGAGCCTCGGTCTTTACGGTATCCCGTCGTTCTGGCTGGCGGGAATCCTGATTCTGGTCTTCAGCCTTCTTCTAGGCTGGTTTCCGGCCTCGCACATGCACTCGGTGGATGCCGCGAGTCTGGGCGCTCTGCCGCGTCTGGCGGACCTCCTGCGCCATCTCTTCCTGCCCGCCATCTGCCTCGGGCTCGTGGGGGCGGCGGGAACCGCTCGATACCTGCGCGCCACCCTGCTCGATGTCCGCTCCTCGCGCTTCATCCTCGCGGCACGCGCGCGCGGCATCTCCGAAAGACGGATTCTCTGGGTCCACGCCCTGCGCCCGGCGCTGCTGCCGGTGGTCACGCTGCTCGGTCTGTCGCTGCCGATCCTGGTCTCCGGCTCGGTGGTAATCGAGACCATCTTCTCGTGGCCGGGCATGGGCCAGGTGGCCTACAACGCAGCCCGGGCGCGCGACATTCCGCTCATCCTCGGAGCCACCTTGATCGGCACCGCCGCCGTGATCCTCGGCAACCTGGCGGCCGATGTCCTCTATGCCGTGATCGATCCACGCGCACGGAGACCGTCGTGAGGACGCCGCGGCGCCTGTTGTGGGGGTTCGCCGGTATCCTGGCGCTGGTCGTCGCCTGTGTCGTCGGACCGTCGATGCTGTCGCCGGTCGGCGACGGCGACCCGGTCCACGCCGCACTGCTTCCACCGGGAACCCGGGTGACGGTCCTCGACCTCGCGGACGGTCGTACGCTGGTCTCGCCCGATGTGGAAGACGACAATGGAGAGTACCTGGTCCACGGCCGGCGACGGACAACCGTGGTCCCCGCCCGCGACGTCGTCTCGATGCACGATGCGCGACTCTGGCTGGGCAGCGACCGCTTCGGCCGCGATGTCCTGCCGCGACTCTTGCGCGGCGGCCGGATCTCGCTGGCTATCGCCGCCCTCGGAGCCGCTGTTGCCCTGTTGGTCGGGCTCGGCGTGGGCCTCGCCGCCGCCACCGGCGGTCGCGTCGTCGACGCTTTCTTGATGCGGGCCGTGGACGCCCTCCTCGCCTTTCCCCTGCTGCTGCTTCTGATCCTGGTGTCGGCCCTCTTCCGACCCGGACCCGCGCTCCTCGTCGCAGTGCTCGGGCTCACCTCCTGGATGGGATTGGCCCGTCTGGTGCGGGGGCAGGTGCTGTCCCTGCGCACCCGTTCGTTCATCCAGGCAGCCCGGGTCGCGGGCACCCGCGAGCACCGAATCTGGAGTCTCCACTACCTGCCCAACCTCAAGGCGCCGCTGGCCCAGGACACCGCCCTTCGCATGGGAAATCTGGTGCTCGCCGAGGCCACCCTCAGCTTCCTCGGTCTCGGAATCCCGGCCGGCCTCCCGAGCTGGGGCGCGATGATTGCCGACGGCCAGAGGGTGATGCTCGACGGCTGGTGGCTGTCGCTCTTCCCAGGCCTCGCGATCGCCACCCTCGTCATCAGCCTCGCGCTCATCGGTGACGGGCTACAGCAAACCGGCGAGGCAAGCGCGTGAGCAAACCTGCATTTCTCACCGGGTTTCGTGGCGAGGGCGGCGAGGTGCCGCGCCCAGCGGGGTTTTCGACCAAGAGGCCCGGCCGGAGTCCCCAGTGCCGTCCGCCGATGGGGCTCGCGAGCCGAGGTCAAGGCGCGAGGAGGAAGTCGATGCCCGA
>JAIVTZ010000718.1:0-2175 GCA_049188105.1 Deltaproteobacteria bacterium
CCCGCCACTCGATTGCAGCCCGCCGGCGCGCCGAAGGCGCGCAGCGGGCGAGGTCGATGGCTCCGACGAGAGCTTGCTCTCGGAGGAGACGTCGGCCGAGGCCGCGTGGCCGCGGGCGAAGCCCGCGGACGGCGGGCGGGGTTGTTGGCTGCGAAACCCATCAAATCACAAAACTTATGCTACCCTGTGCCGGCACGCGGGAAGATCGCTCCTGCGAGGAGCGCCCCGCAGATTCAAATACGAAATGGAGACGTCGTGACCCGACGCATGCTCATCAATGCCCAGCGCCCCGAAGAGGTGCGCATCGCCATCATCTCGGACAACACCCTTGACCAGTACGAGGTCGCGGCCACCGAATCCGGCCTCTGTCGCGGCAATATCTACCGCGGCATCGTCGCCAACGTCCAACTGTCCCTCGACGCCGCCTTCGTCGCCTTCGGTGAGGAGCGGGACGGTCTCGTACGCGCCGACGACGTCGTGCCATCGGCTTATCACAAGAAGGTGGAGGGAGACGGGAAACACCCCCGCATCGACCGGATCCTCCAGCGCGGCCAGCCGATCCTCGTGCAGGTCGTGCGCGACGGCGTCGGCCACAAGGGTGCGCTGCTGACCACCAACATCAGCATCGCCGGACGCTACCTGGTTCTGATGCCTTTTGACGATGTGCGCGGCGTTTCGCGCAAGGCCGAAGACGAGGAACGGCAAGCGGTGAAGGACCGCGTCGCCAAGCTCGAGCTGCCCGAGGGCTGCGGCGTGATCCTCCGCACCAACGCCCTCGACCAGCCACAGAAGATCCTCAACCGCGACCTCAATGCGCTCCTGCGGCTGTGGAAGAAGATCCGTGAGGAGTGGAAAACGGGCAAGGGCACGCGCCTCCTCTACAGCGATCAGGACCTCATCGTCCAGGCACTGCGCGACACCCTCGACAGCTCGATCTCGGAGGTCCTGGTCGACGATGACGAGGCCTTTGAAAAAGCACAGGGCTACATGCGCACCTTCATGCCGCGGGCGGGCAATCGTCTCGTCCATTACACCGATCGGATGCCGCTGTTCAGCCGCTACCAGCTCGAAGAGCAGATCGACCGCATTTACCAACGCAAGGTGGAGCTGCCCTCCGGCGGTTCGATCGTCATCGACGGCACCGAGGCGCTGACCGCTATCGACGTCAACTCGGGCCGGGCCACACGAGGCAAGAGCCAGGAGGAGACCGCCGTTACCACCAACCTCGAGGCGGCGCGCGAGGTCGCACGCCAACTGCGGATGCGCGATATCGGCGGCCTGGTTGTCGTCGACTTCATCGACATGCGATCTGCAAAGAACCGCCGCGAGGTGGAGAAGACGATGCGCGACGCGATGAAGGACGACAAGGCGCGAACCACCGCCAGTCGTCTTTCCGAGAACGGCCTCCTCGAGATCAACCGTCAACGACTCAAAAAGGCGCTCCAACTTCGGACTCATCGTCCCTGCCCGACCTGCAGCGGAACCGGCACCATCGCCAGCCCCGAGCTGGTAGGGCTCAATATTCTGCGCCGCATCGAGACCCGGGCGGTCACCGGACGTCTCGGTGGAGTCCGCGTCGAGCTCCATCCCGAGCTTGCCGACGCCCTGCAGAACGAGCGTCGCCAGGAGCTGGCCGCGCTCGAGCGCGAGTTCGACATTCAGGTCGAGATCGTTGCCGCCGGCGGACTCCATCGGGCCGAGGAACGGATCGATTGGCGACAGCGGCCCAAGGGTGAAGAGAGAACCAGCTCACCCGCAGTGAGCGCCGCCGACCTCGGCCAGGATCTCGGCCCTTCGAAGGAACGGCGCGCCGAACCCCGAGCGCCCGAGGCCGCGGAGGCCGACGACTCAACCGAGATTACCGATCAGAAGAGTGCTGTCGGGGAAGACGCCGGCGGTACCGAGAAAGCCAAACCACGCCGCCGCCGCCGCGGCGGACGTCGGCGCAAGAAAACCGGCGCCGCCCAGACAGCGGCCCCCGAGGCCGAGGAAACCGTCACAACCCCCCAGGAGGCCAGCCCCCCAGACGGCGAAAGCACCGAAACCCGGCCGCCATCGTCCGACGAAACAGCCAAGACTGCTCCCAAGAAGCGACGCCGGCGCCCGAGACGCTCACGCAAAAAGACCGCCCCGACCGAGGCGCCGCCGGAGAAACCGGTTGCAGAGGAAACCCCG
>JAIVTZ010000719.1:0-2174 GCA_049188105.1 Deltaproteobacteria bacterium
CCGATCATCGAGGGCATCCGGGGCGACGTTCAGCAGATCGGCCAACTCCTCGAGCGATCCGCCAGATGTCGGAACGGGTAGAGCCGACATCCCCGCCGTGCGGCGGAAGCGGATCGGGTGCGGGACGACCTCGTAGCCCTCGGCGGTGATCCTGATTGCCCGCCACCCCTCGTCGCCCAGGTCGATGCAGATCGCTCCCGCATCGTCCTCGGCCACCCGTAGGTGAACCGGGATCGTCTCGCCGTTGAAGATTGCGGGGCTCAACGAGCCATCGTCCTCATCGATCTTGTCGACCGTCAGATTGATGCCGTTGATCGTCCGCACGACGTACTTGCCGCTGTACTTGCCGCCCTCCACGAAGACCTGGTCGTCGACGGAGAATTTCGTCCAGCCACTACCGAAGGTGATGTTCGCGCCCGAGAACGTCATCGAACCCGAGGCCGGCAGTACGCGCAGCTTGGCAAGATTGATGTCGAGGAAGCCCGAGGTCTCGCCGATGCCGCCACCGACGTCGGATTTCACCTCGAGCAGCAGGTCGGCGCCCCCGACGCCCTCGATTCGCCCCGTTCGCGTGGAACCGTTCGCCATGCTCAGTTCAACCCGTCTGCCGGCAAACGAGCGGATGGTGCGCGTGTCATCGGGCCCGACGATGACGTATCGCTCCATGCCCGCATGGCGTCGGGCGGTGTTGTCGATCACGGCTGTCTCGAGGCCAAATCGCATGGCGACCCGGCGCGCGCGCTCGAGGGAGCGCTCGGCATCCTCCCACCCGGCATCGGCCACCGCACCCTCGGCGTCGGCCACCAGACGGTCCACCAGCTCGCGCGCGATCTCGAGAACCTCGGTGTCATCGCGGTCGATCAACGCCGCCGCCGAGAGATGGTCGACCGCCGCCTTGTGGTCGCCGTAATAGAGTGCGAGTCGCGCCGCGGCGACCTCGTCCGCCAGCGTGTTTGACGCCCCCGGCGTCGGTCGCGACGGCTCACGGACGACGGTTGGTGAGGGCGCCGTCGTGACCGCAGTCTCGACCGGAACGACCGGAACGGTCGCGCGCACCCGGGGCTCGGCGCGAAACGGGCCGACCTCCAGGACGATCATCCCTGCAACCACAATCGTCGCGAGGAGTATGACCAGACCGATGGCGATGGGCCAGGGGAAATGATGATCCGTCCCGTCGTCATCCGTCTCCCCAGGCGACGGGACGCGGTCGACGGTGGCGGGCTCCCGGTCGGGAGTGCGGCGTGCCGCCTCGGGAGCCGCGAGAACATCGGTGGTCGGCACCTCGGGTGCGAGCGCCTTCAGCGTCCTCTCGACGTGGGCGATCTCCTTGCCCACTGACATGAAGCCCACGCTCTCGAAGAGGTGGGCGACGGGAAAGAGCTCGCGGGCGATCGCTCGATAATCGAGGGGCCCGCCGGAGGCCGCCTCTCCCTCCTGAAGGCGCTTGATGATCGAGCTCAACCGCTCTTGCATGAGCGGAAACTCCTCGTTTCGCGAACCCATCGAGACGCACTTCTTCTCGATCTCGCGCAGTCGCGCGATCACCGGCCGAAGTTCGACATCGCGGTTGGTGCCCTCATCATTCATCTGTCGTCGATCTTATCGCAACCTTTACCCACCGCCCGCGGCGATCTGCGAATTGGATCTGCGATCAAGCGCCAAAGGCGCGACAGACTCATAGCCTGGGGCGTGAGCCCCAGGAAAAGGAAGACCCAAATCGATCAAACCCCGAAGGGGTGACATATTCATAGCCTGGGGCGTAAGCCCCAGGTACCGGGTATCACAACACCCAAAAGCCCCCGAAAGGGGGCGACAGACCGCGGCTGCGGCGTCAGCCGCAGCCATCATCTTCCGGTTGTCTGTCGCCGCTTCGCGGCTTGAAGATCTTTTTCCGTGCGGTGTTCCTGGGGCTCACGCCCCAGGCTATGCATCTGCCGCCGCTTCGCGGCTGGTTCGAGCCATCAGGACGAAACGCGGGAAGTTGAAAAAAAGACCCCGGCGCGAGGCCGGGGCTGAGGATCGAGTTGTTTGAACCTAAGATGAGCGGTTCTGCCGGATGAGATGTGCCAAGCTCTTGATGCTCTGGTGCTTGCGAAAAGCGGACGCATACCCATCGGTATTCGGAGCATTTTCGCAAGTGGCCAGAGCGCAAGAGCTTGGTGCAGATCGCCGGT
>JAIVTZ010000720.1:0-2171 GCA_049188105.1 Deltaproteobacteria bacterium
CCAGTTGTTATCTCCGCGGTAGATCATCCAGGGCAAATCGATGAACCGGGCCCGATCAGCCCGTCCGCGGACCGGTTTAACCTTCATTCTTCACCCGATGACGCCCATCTCCCGGCCGACCTTGCGGAAGATCTCGAGAGCGCGGTCGAGGTGATCGCGGGTGTGGGTAGCCATGTAGGAGGTTCGCATCATTGCGCGGCCCGGCGGAACCCCCGGCGAGACGACCGGATTGGCGAAGACTCCCTCCTCCTGCAGACGGAAGGTCATCTTGAAGGCGGTCATGTCCTCTCCAACAAGCAGCGGGATCACCGGGGAGGCCGAATTCCCGGTGTCGTATCCCATCCCGGTGAACTCGCGCTTCATGTAGTTCGTGTTCTCCCACAGGTCCCTACGGCGTTCCGGCTCGCGCTCGATGATCTCGAGCGCCTTGATCACGGACGCCACCGAAGCCGGCGCCGGCGCCGCCGAGAACATCAAGGACCGCGCATTGTGCTTGATGAAGTCGATCACCGTCTTCTCGCCGGCCACAAAACCGCCGACCGCTGCCAACGACTTTGAAAACGTCCCCATCACCAGGTCGGTTTCGTCTTCAACCCCGAAGTGCTCGGATGTTCCGCGTCCGGCGTCTCCCAACACCCCGACCCCGTGGGCGTCGTCCACCATCAATCGGGCGCCGAATTCCTTTTTGAGCTCCACGATCCGCGGCAGATCGGCGAGGTCGCCCTCCATGGAAAAGACACCGTCAACTACGATCATCGCCGCACGGTCATCGCCAACGCTCCGCAGCCGCTCCTCGAGGGCGTCCATGTCGTTGTGTGCGTACTTCAGAGACCGACCGAAGGAGAGACGCGCGCCATCGAGAATGCATGCGTGATCGAGGTTGTCCAAGATCACGACGTCCTTGCGGCCGATAAGACCCGAAATCACCCCCAGATTGACCCCGAAACCCGTGGGAAATGTCACCGCGGACTCCCGATGCATGAAACGGGCGAGCTTCTCCTCGAGCTCGACGTGAATGTCGAGGGTGCCGTTGAGAAAACGCGATCCCGCGGTGCCCGTTCCGTAGGTCTCGAGAGCGCGCGCGGCTGCGGCCTTGATCTCCGGATGGTTCGTGAGACCCAGGTAGTTGTTGGAGCCGAGCATGATAACCCGTTGACCATCCATGGTCACGACCGGGTCTTGTCCCGATTCGATCACGCGGAAGTACGGGTAGAGACCCACGCTGCGGATCTTCTCCGCATCCTCGAAATCAAAGCATTTCAGGAAAACGTCCATGTCCCCCCACGAAACAGGCTATTAATTCGTGCCGCCGCCCGGCATATCGGGAGCCGGTCACAGCGCGGCAATCATAGCAGGAGAAGAGCCGGCTCGGCTTTCTCACCGCAACCAGCCCCGATCTCGATACCAGGCCCAGGATATCGCGGCGCCCCCCGCGAAAGGCATCAGACCGTCGACCCCGAGGGCGTGCATCGATTGGACCGTCCGTGCCGACCAGTGGCGAGCAAGCAGCTCGCGGGTCTTGTCCGCGGTCAGCGGGAGGCGGCGCCAGCCGAGCCGCTGCAGGACGCTGCCGACCGCTCCGGCGCCCGACACAACCGCCGGCGGCACCCGCAGCACCCGCGCCTCCACGCCGCCGGCCTCGCACAGGGTTGCGATCAACTCATCGAGCGTCACGGGTTCGAGCTCCCCGAGATGGTAGGTCCTGCCCGGGTCTTTGACCGCTGCAGCGAGAATCGAGCGGACGACATCACCGACCCAGGCGACCGTCAGCCACCGCTCACCACCCGGAAGAGCAACGATCCCTCGACTCGCCATGCGAAAGAACTCGAGCACGTCAGTGTCACGGGGGCCGTAGATCGCCGGCGGGCGGACAATCGTCCACCACGCGTCGTCCCCCCTGGCGCGGACCTCGAGCTCCGCCGCGAGCTTCGAACGGCCGTAGAAGGAAATCGGCGCCGGCTCGGCCTCGGGTCCGATGCCCGAAGGATCGGGCGACGGGCCGGCTGCTGCCAGCGAGGACACGTGTACCAATCGGGCGGTTGGTGCTGCCTCGTCCAGTGCGCGGATGACATTGGCCGTGCCGCGACGGTTGCCGTGGTCGAAATCGGCCTCGCGACCCGCCCGAACCACGCCGGCCAGGTGAAGGACTGTGCCCGCACCGGTGACCAGCT
>JAIVTZ010000721.1:0-2170 GCA_049188105.1 Deltaproteobacteria bacterium
TTCTCCCAAGGGGGAGGGAGACTTGCCCCTCCCGACTTTTAAATAGAATAAAGGAGTGGCGAGGCCTGCGCTCGCCTCGAGTGCAGGCCGGAGGACGGGGAAACGGCGACGAATGCTTGCATTCGGAGTCGTTGCCCTGTCCTCCGGTCCCCGGCCGTTGTCCGACGACGGCCGGGACCTCGCCACGTGCTCGAGTCTCGAGAACGGCCATCTGCGTTATCTGCGTTATCTGCGGTTAGATTGCGATGGCTCTGTGCGCTCTCTGTGTCTCTGTGCCTCTGTGGTTCAACCGGTGAGCGGATTGGCACGGAGACGGAGACGGGCACGGGTCGGACTCGGGTCATCAGGAATCAGTATTTGTTCGGTTCGGCTGATAGGATGACTGGCATGAAATTCTCGAGATGGCTCATCTCTGTTGTCGCCGTGTTTCTCGCCGTGGGGTGCTCACCGCCTGAGGCGAAAGTTCCCTCAGACACGGTGGTTGTCGGGGCGCTTTCGGACATCGCGAGCTGGAACCCCTATCTGGCCGAGGATGCGTTCGACGAGGAGATCCTGAGCCTGATTTACCCCTCACTGGCGGTGGAACAGGTGGACTATCAGCAGCACCCGCCAAGCTTCGCACCCTCTCTGGCCGAGTCGTGGGAGTGGTCGGATGACCATCTTGTCCTTACTTTTCACCTGCGGACCGACGCGATGTGGAGCGACGGCGTGCCGGTGACCGCCGACGACCTGCTCTTCAGCCGGCGCGTCCAGACCTCGGAAGCGCTGGGGTGGTTGTGGTCCGACATCACGGACGCGGTCGAGGCGGTCGAGGCGGTCGATGCCCACACCGTTCGCTACCGATTCACCCATCGCTACCCCTACCAGCTGATGGACGTCAATGACGGCCCCATCGTTCCGGCTCACGCCTGGGCCGGAATCCCGTTCGAACGGTGGGAGGAGACTGCCTGGCGGGAGCTCGTGCTATCGGCGGGTCCTTTCATTCCCGGTCTCCACACCCCCCAGCAGGAGATCATCCTCGAGCGAAATCCTCGCTACTTCGTGCCCGACCGGCCTCGTGTGAATCGGCTCGTATTCCGCATCGTGCCCTCCAAGACCGGGCTCTTCAACCAGCTCCTTGCCGGCGGCGTCGACCTTGTCAATGACATCCCTCCGGCCGAGGCGGCTCGGGTGCAGGACGATCCGAATCTCGAGCTGGCCGAATATTCCGACCGCTCCTACACCCACATCTGCTGGAACCTGGACAAGGACATTTTCGCTGACCCGCGGGTGCGCCGGGCCCTCGGCATGGCGATCGACCGCGAAACCCTGATCGACGCCGTCTACGGGGGTTTCGGCCAGCCGTCGATCGGGCCGGTCCTGTCGACCATGTGGGCCTTCAACCGCGATCTGAAACCGCTGCCCTACGATCCCGCCGGCGCCGTCAAGCTGTTGGCTCAGTCCGGCTGGGAGGATCACGACGGCGATGGAATCCTCGACCGCGACGGACAACCGCTCGTTTTCGAGATCCTCGCGCCTTCGGAAAGCGAGGTGCGAAAGGATGTGTGTCTGCTGGTGGAACGCGATCTGGCGCGGATCGGGGTCCGGGCGACCCCCCGCCTCATGGAGTGGGGCGCCGTGCAAGCGGCGGTCGCCGAGGGTGACTTCGACGCCTTCGTGAATCGCTGGATCGAACCGACACAGGTCGATCTCGAGGGGATCTGGCACAGCGCGCCGCCCGGTGTCCCGACGTTCAACTTCGGACACTATGCCAACCACGAGGTCGACCGATTGCTCGAAGAGGTGGCCGCAGCGTCCGATTTCGAAACCCAGAAGCCGCTCCTCGACCGCATCCAGACCCTCATCGTCGCCGATCAGCCCTACACCTTCCTGGTCGAGAACACCCGCCTGGTCGGACTCAACTCCCGAATCCGCGGCGCGAAGATCAACGACGCGACGATTTTCTTCAACGTCGACGAGTGGGAGATCGCACCGGAAACGTCGAACTGATTGACACATCTCAGTTAGTTTTGAGTTTTAAGTTTTTAGTTTTGAGTTGTCGGCCACCCACCCACGAGTGTGATCGCAAAGAAGGGCGAGTCTCGTCGCACGCGGGCCGTCCGAAACTCAAAACTCAAAACTCAAAACTAAGAACTTTCCGCCGCCCGCCTATAATCCTCCTGTGACCTCG
>JAIVTZ010000722.1:0-2160 GCA_049188105.1 Deltaproteobacteria bacterium
CACCAGAACTAGTGCACCACGCCACAATTGGCGGGGTATTCGATCGCCGATGCATCCTTCCTGCCTGTGCTTCGCTTCCTCTACATACGGCAAGTATTTATCGGTCGCGAAGCACAGGCAGGAAGGCGCCTCGACGCCCTCGATACTACCCGCCAATTGTGGCGGGGCACACTAGCTCATCCGGATGCTGGATGCTCGATGCTCGATGCTCGATGCTCGATGCCGTCATCAGGGCAATTCCTCCAAAGCGGCGAGCTGTTCGGCCGGTGTCTTCGATAACCAGTACGCACGTTCATCCGGCTTCTCGTGGAGGTTCGATACGGCAGATTTGTCATTCCAAAGTTGACAGCCGAGGAACCTCTCACTGCCCCGGAAACAGTCTGAGGAAGAACACCCGCAGCGCGATGTTCCCCTTTCCGGGGCCGGCGACTGCATAGCCCGCCTCGAAGTTCATTATCAGCTGCCAGGGCAGGGTCAGGGTGCCACCGATACCGATTCCACCAAGGAGCTCGTTGTCGAGGCCGGTCATGGCGTTGCTCGCCCACACCGCATCCCCCTTGACCTCGAAGCGGATCCGATCGAAGTAGTTGACGCCGACCGAGAGATGGGCACCGTCAACCTTTTCGGCTCGAACCAACCCGCTCTGGTAGCCCGCCACCGGCGATCTGCCGAAGATCCCGAAGTCGTAGCCGGAGAAACGGTCGAGGTTTGAGCCGTCGAGGTGCTCGAGGGTGAGACCGATCTTGCGGAACTTGGGCAGCCACCAGGTCTTGCCGAACGTGATCTGCCACCGCTGATAGTCCTTCTGCCCGGGATCGTACTCGTCGTTGCCGGGCAGACCCCAGAACTCCCAGTCCGAACGCCGGTTGGTGTCTCCCGCCAACCGGAGGCGGTAGCCCAAACGGTTGTACTCGATCCTTGCCCTGAGGGTTTGGGTCAGGGTGTCCATGGGAAGCACGAAGTCGTCGGCAGTGTCGTCTGCGCGGCTATAGTCGTCCTGTCGGAGACGGTAGGTGAGCTCGAACGACAGGAATTTCGCCAGCGGACGGCCGATGAAGAGATCACCCGCAGCGTTCCGGCTCTTGACGTCCTCCCCGGGCACGATCTCACCGTCGCGGTAGAGCTCGTCTTTGGCCTTGAAGAATAGCCCGTCGAGGTTGGCGCCGCCGTTGAATCGGCTGCCGAAGAGATTCGGATCGGAGTATCCGGCGTTGAGAATGGCGCCGGCGAAGAACACGGCAAACTGCGCGCCCGTGCCCTTGACGTCCAGATCGAGGTAGCTCACCCCCGCCAACGGGAGGGGGTAGTCCACCGACTCGTCCCAGAAGACGCCGCCGAGGAGGAAGAGGCGGGTCGAGTCGGTCTTGGTCTCGACATGGCGCACGCCGTCCTCGTCCTTCCGCAGGTAGCGGAGACCGTCGTCGGTATCGCGCAGCATCGTCGAGTCCGAGGCCAGGGCCGCCTCGCGGTTGCGATCGAAGGCCTCGCCGTTGATGCGGAGATCGGTGAGTACGGTCTCAACCTCGACCGGGAGGGTGACGCTGAGAAGGGACATTGTCTGCTGGCCGGTGATCTCGAGCGGGAGCACGAAGCTCGCCTCTGACCACGGAGCCGGGCCGCCGTCGGCATCCAGTGGAGTGAAGTGGAACACCTCCTCGTTGGAAAGCACCGACCCTTCGAGACCGATTTGGGTGGCCCGGGTGCGAACCCTGGCAAAGCGCTCGCGATCGACCCATACCGTACCTTGGTAGAGACTCTTGCCCGGCACGACCTCGACGGGTTTGAAGTCGATCACCCAGCAATCGCGGCCGTCGATGATCTGGGTACCGCGCAGCCGGTAGTCGTAGTCCTTGTGCAAGCGGATCTCGGCCGGCAGCGAGGCGACCTTTTCGGGCTGAATCAGCGGCACCTTCGGCAGCTTCTTGGAGCGCCATTTGACGCCGCCGACGTAGAAATCCTGCCACTCCCAGTCGAAACCATGGTCGCGGCGATAGAAAAAGTCACCGGAATAAGCGGCCTCGAATGCCCCCTGGACCGCCTGGAATCGCAGGTGGAGGGTCCTCCTCGCCTGGTAATGAAGCAAACGGCGCGCCTGGTCGTCCTCGAAGGCCTGCAACCGGCGCAGGATCTCCTCGACCGGGATCTCACGATCGGCGTCGA
>JAIVTZ010000723.1:0-2154 GCA_049188105.1 Deltaproteobacteria bacterium
GGCGCTGACCTCGGAGTCGGAAGAACCGATCATCCTCACCCTGACCTCGGATCAGATCATCCTGCTCGGCGACGAGCCCGTACACATCAAGCTGCTCGCGGACCAGCTTGGGGTCAGGCTTGCGGGTAGCCCGCGGCCGGTCTACCTCAAGGCCGATGAGAGCCTGCCCTACGGCTTCGTCATCCGTGTCCTGGCGGTCCTCGACCAGGTTGGGGTCGAGCAGGTGGGGATGGTCACCCACCCCGAGGAACGATAGGTGGATCCGGTTTCCAAAATCCTGATGGCCCGGGAGCGCGCCCGACCCCGTCTCCTGCCGTGGGTGATCCTGGCCGTTGTCATGCACACCGGTGCGGCGGCAGCAACCTATCTCGTGGGCCGGCGGGTAGCGTCACGGCCGGTCAATCTGCCGGTGGTGGCGGTGAAGCTGGTGCGTCCGCAGGCCCCCGCCCGGCGCGCCCCGTCGCGCCAAGAGCCGAGTCGGTCAACGCCGGTTCCGCAGCCTTCCAAACCCCCGGCAACCGCGGTCCCGCGACAGACTGCAATCCCCACCGCCCCACCGGCGGAGCCCGACAAGGTGCAGGCAACCGCTGACGCCATGCGATCAGAAGACTCCAGGGCGACGCCGGCCCCGACCCCACCTCCACTCGAACCAGGCGCAGGAGGTGGGCGCGGGCTCTCGGTCGGGTCGAATGGTGGACGAAGCGCGGCCGGAATTCCCGCCGATTTCCACTTCACCTACTACATCGAGCGCATGCTCGCGCTCATCGAAAGCCGCTGGTACAAACCGGCGGTTCCCCAGGGAACCCGCGCCCGGGTGGGTTTCGTCATACTGAAAAGCGGCCGTATCGAGGGGATCCGGCTCGAGGAGAGCTCGGGAATGCCGAGCTTCGACCGCGCCGCGCTGCGCGCCCTCTACGCAGCCAACCCGCTGCCGCCGTTGCCGCCGGCCTATGGCAAACCGAGCCTCACAGTACACCTGAGCTTTGCGGAGTAGAACATGACCCGTTTTCGGAATGTGTTGATCGCCAACGTCCTGTGTTTGAGCTTGTGCCCCCTCGTTCTGCACGCCCAGGACGAGCTGTATCTCGAGATCACTCAACCCGGCCTGCGCCGGGTGGCGGTGGCGGCGCCCCCGTTGATGGTGCTGCCCGGCACGCCGGCCGAGGCTGCCCGTGGTTTTCAGCAGACTCTCGACAATGACCTTGGGGCGGCTGCGCCGATCGCGGTCGTCGATCCGCGCCTCTATGCCCTGGTCGAGGATGACCCGCGTCCCGAGATCCTCAATCAGCGCTGGCGCGCGATCGGCGCCCAGTTCCTGCTCAGCGGCACGGTCGTGCGCGCCGGTGGGCAGATAGTCGTCGAGGCACGCCTCGTCGACCTGGTGTCGGGAGAGTTTGCCTTTGCCAAGCGCTACCGCGCCAGCATCGGGGCGTCTCCGGTGGTAGCGCACACCCTTGCCAACGACATCGTCCAGGTCTTCACCGGGCGTCCCGGGCCGTTTCTGTCGCGCATCGGCTTCATCTCCGACCGCGCCGGCGGACCCGAGCTTTGGATGATGGACTGGGACGGCGACAACCCCAAGCAGCTGACCAGGCACGGCGCCATCGCCCTCGCGCCGACCTGGTCGCCGGATGGCAAGAAGATGGTCTTCACCTCTTTCCTGCGGGGAACCCCAGCCCTCTTCGTGCTCACTCCGCAAGAAGGCTACCTCCGCCTCCTCTGGGACAAGGGAGGGGTCAACTCCTCGGCCACCTTCTCGCCCGACGGCAAGCAGCTGGCGTTCGCCTCGAGCCGTGACGGCAACACCGACATCTATATCCTGCCGATCGACGGCGGCACTCCCCGCCGTCTGACCACGGCCCGCGGCATCGACACCCAACCGGCGTGGGCCCCGAACGGACGCCAGATCGCCTTCACTTCGACGCGGTCCGGAACACCGCAGATCTACCTCATGGACGCCGACGGCTCCAACGTGCGGCGGCTCAGCTTCGACGGAGGGTTCCACGACGAGGCCACCTGGACCCATGACGGCACCCGCATCGCCTGCACCACCAAGGTCGGCAGCAAATTCCAGATCGCCACCATCAACACCGTGACATCGCGGCGCACCGTGATCACCGCGCCAGGCAACAACGAATCACCCTGCTTCTCGCC
>JAIVTZ010000724.1:0-2147 GCA_049188105.1 Deltaproteobacteria bacterium
GAATTCTCAATTCTCAGGTGCCCCGCCCACCCGGTCTTCCCTGGGAGGGCGGGTGGGAATTGAGAATTGAGAATTGAGAATTGAGAACTGGCTATTCCGGCCACCAGCGGTAGACTTCGAGATCGAGGGTCCCGTTGGCCCGAAACTCCACCCCCTCCGCCTCGAGGAGCGAGCGCTGGAGCCCCTTGGGAAAGTCGGGAAGACGATCGGTCGAACAGCCGCCCGAGGCATTGACCACCCGCTGCCACGGGATCTCCTCCGGACAGCGGTTCATCATCCAACCAACTGCCCTCGGCGACAGCCGTCCGCCCATGCACTCCGAGATCTGACCGTAGCTCATCACCCGGCCGCGCGGGATCCTACGCACCAGCTCGAAAACCTCCTGCTGGGCGCCCGCCCGCTCGCCCTCGATGTCACCGTGCACGCGCTTCATGGCCATCCGCCTCACCCTACCACCCCCACCCACCATCAGTTTTGAGTTTTTAGTTTTGAGTTTTGAGTTACTAACCCGCATATCTCACCGGGTTTCGTTGCGAGGACGGCGAAGCGCAAGTATCCGCTGGGATTGTCGTGAATCGGGCGACGCAGTCGTAGTTGCGCTACGTCGAGGAGCACGATTGGAGACAAGCCCGGCGGGACGCCGCGATTCGCCGTCCGCAGCAGACACCCGGTGAGATATGCGGGTTAGGTGACAATGATGTGCAACACGTTCAGCTCGTTGTTCTTTCCCATTTCTCTCGGTATCGGCCGACAATCTCGAGTAACTCTCGATGGACTCCGGGAGACCCACAGACCACGTCACCGCTTTCCATGTGTTCTGGGCCGCCGTGCATGTCGGTGATCGTGCCGCCGGCTTCCTCGACGAGCAACGACCCGGCCGCGATGTCCCAGGCCGAGAGCTGAAACTCGAAGAAGCCGTCGAAGAGTCCGGCCGCGGTGTAGGCGAGATCGAGTGCGGCCGCGCCAGGTCGCCGAACGGCCTTGCACCGCAGAAAAACGTCGCGAAAAATGGCGAGATAGGGATCGAGAAGGCGGTGGGCCTTGAATGGGAAGCCGGTTGCCAGGAGAGCGCCGTCAAGACCGTCCCGGTCGCTGATCCGACACCGTTTGCCGTTCCACCAGGCGCCGCGGCCGCGCGCCGCACTGAAGATATCGTTCTTGACCGGGTCGAGAATGACCCCGAACTCGACCGCACCTTGTTCAGCCACCCCGATGGAAATCGCGAATTGCGGGATCCCGTGGATGAAGTTGGTTGTACCGTCGAGGGGATCTACGATCCAGGTCGGCCCCGAGACTGAACGGTTGCTCCACCCGGCCTCCTCGGACAGAATGCGATGCTCCGGAAATCGTTCGCGGATCGCGCCGATGATGGCCTGCTCGGAGGCAAGGTCGGCGGCTGACACCAGGTCGTTACGGGCTTTCTCGCTGATCTGGTCGGGCTCGAGGGCTCGCCAGAAGGCCATGAGTTGGGCGGCGCCGAGACCGGCGATCTCTTTCACTTCGGACAAGAACTCCTCGGGATCCTGAAATTCCACGGATGTCTCCTTGGTTAAGACTGTTGGGCACGGTTGAGATGACCATCGACGATTTCTATTCGCCGCTCGACGCACGCAGTGAGCTCATGCTCGACGTGACGTGCAGGACCCTCGAGGAGGATCCTGAGCTCAAGCTGTGCGAGGGACTCCGGCTGATCGAGGCAACCCGAAAGGCGTTCGCGCGGATGGCGCCAGAGTCACTTGATCTCTTCGAAAGCGACGTGCTTCCCCGCATGCGAAGCATCCTGATGGAACGTTTCGGACTCTCCGAGGTGCCTCCCGGACCCGTTAACTGACACCTAGCCCGCATTTCTCACCAGGTTTCGTTGCGAGGGCGGTGAGGTGCCGTGCCCAGTGGGGTTTTCGACCTGAGGGGCGCGGAGTCGTACTCGACAGTACGTCGAGCACCCCGAGGCGAGAAAACACCGCTGGGTGCGGTGCATCGCCGGCCGCAGCAGAAAGCTGGTGAGATAAGCGGGCTGACTATACTGATATCGATGAAAGGGCGTTGGCCACGAACCAGGATCGATCGCCGATGAGAATCGCGCTCGTCATACCCTCCATCGGTGCGCCTCACCTGGCCACGTGCCTCGAGGCCGTGGCAGGCCTCGA
>JAIVTZ010000725.1:0-2139 GCA_049188105.1 Deltaproteobacteria bacterium
GAGTTATGAGTTTTGAGTTATTCCGGGCCCGCCCAAGGAAGCCGAGGGGGATTGGACGGGAACTCAAAACTAAAAACTAAAAACTAAAAACTTTTTGCTCGATCCTCCGCTCCTGTGTTCATTTGTATCCTCAATCGCGCCGATGAAGAACCGTGCGGACCGTCTTTTTACAGATCGCTGACGTCGCCGCCGAGACCCGACCACACCTCCGACTCGAGCTCACCGGCCCGGGCGCGGGTTGCGCGGAGCGCCTCGTCGGCTCGCGCCAGCATCTTGGCCGCATCGGGATCGTCCGCGATCTCCTGCAGGTTGATGCGCACGTTCATCGCCGCCCCGAGCGCCGCCGCGCGGGCCATCCCCGCGCCCACCCCCGCATCGGAGGCCGACGCCTTCATCCCGAGCTCCCGCGCGCGCGCGCACAGATCCACGATCTCGGGACACGCCTCCGCCACCTCGAGCGGCACCCGGGCCGCCTCGAGGGTCGCCTCGTGAACCGCGTTGTCGCGCTTCGATCCGACCACTCTTGACGCCTCCATCAGCGCCTGGAAAGCCCAGGTGTCGGCATCGATGGCGTCCAACAGGTTCTGCTTGAGCTCCTGCGCGCGCATCGCGATCTCCTCGAGGTCGTCGCGGACACCGGCGAATGCACTCTTTGGATGGGGCAAATTGGCGACCATCGCGGCCAGCGAAGCGGCCAGGGCGCCAGCTAGAGCGGCCACCGATCCGCCACCCGGCGCCGCCGAGTCGCGGGAGGTCTCGTCGGCAAACTCCTGCAGGCTCATCGATGCCAACGGCCGTTCAGGGGCCAAGATATCCTCGATGATCTTCTCCCCGGGTTCGAAGCTCGAGACCTCGCTCAGACCCAGGGTTTGGGCAGCGGTGTGGACGATGTCAGCCAGCGGTACGCCCCGGGAACGGCCCATGCGCCCGAGATAGTGGCGGCCGGCATCGAGGATCGCTCCCTTCGGTATCAGACCGACGAGCTCGGATCCCGTGGCCCGTATTCCGCGAGCGCGGGCACTCTCCTCACACGCGTCGAAGGCCGTGTGGACGGGTGTGACATCGAGGTCAATCAGGTTCATCGATACCTGGGCACAGCCGTACTCGGGGATGTACCATCCGACGCCGCGGACCGCCTTGAGCGTGCCCGGCTGCTGCACCTTTCCTCCATCGGGGCCGGCCACCATGCGACCCTTCTCACGCACGTCGAAGGCGACCCGATTGGCCCAGCGCTTGTCGGTGACGTTGAGGTTGACGTTGTAGGCGACCAGGAACTTCCGGGCGCCAATCACCATGGCGCCGAACTCGGGCACGAAGTCCGCAGGCCCGTAGTCCGGGACAAAGGCAGGGTCTTCGAGCTTCTTGGACAACGCCTCGTACTCGCCCTGGCGGATGTCGGCCAACGACCGCCGTTCTTCTCGGGTGGCGGCGAACTCGTAGAGGTAGACCGGCAGCTCGAGCTCGTCCCCAATTCTCTTCGCGAGGCGGTTGGCGAGCTCGACACAGTCGTCCATGGTAACCCCGGCCACCGGCACGAACGGGCACACGTCGACCGCACCCATGCGCCCATGAGCACCCTGGTGGGTGCGCATGTCGATGAGTCCGCGCGCGGCGACCACGAGCTGGAACGCGCCCTCGAGCACCGCTTCGGGCTCACCTACGAAGGTGATGACCGTACGATTGGTCTCCATTCCTGGATCAACGTCGAGCAATCGGACACCGGTCACCGAGGCGGCCGCATCGGCAACCGCGTTGTAAACCTCCGGTCGTCGCCCCTCAGAGATATTCGGCACGCATTCGACGATCTTCATCTGCATCCTCCAGGCGACCGCATGCTATTCGGTTCTCTGCTGTCGGGCAAGGCAGGCCCCGTCTCCCGCCCATTTCACCACCAAGGCACCAAGGACACCAAGGCCGCACACGCACCCATTTTGAACCGCAAAGACGCCAAGAGCGCAAAGCCCGCCCGACCACCCGGCGAACCACAGAGACACAGAGGCACAGAGAGGGAACACAGAGGGCCTCACAGGAGGCTCCAACGCGTGACGAGGTCCCGGCCGTCGTCGAACGACGGCCGGAAACCGGAGGACGGGGCAACGACTCCGATCACAAGCGATCGTCGACGTCGCCCCGTCCTCC
>JAIVTZ010000726.1:0-2136 GCA_049188105.1 Deltaproteobacteria bacterium
CTGGATCTGGGGTCCATGTTGTAGGAACCGATCATGCTGAGGCGTCCGTCGACCACGAAGGCCTTGGTGTGGAGCCCGGCGTGCGACTCGGCGACGCGGCTTTCCACCTGCTTGTAGTGCTCGAGCAGCTCGGGGTCGGGCCGCAGCTCATACAGCTCGATGCCGGCCTCGATCATCGGCTTGCGGTACTTCATGTAGTGGGCGTGAACCGAGGTGTGGTTGTTGGACTGCATCGAGTTGGTCAGGATGCGCACGCGCACCCCGCGCTGTGTCATCTCCGCCGCCTTGGCGATGCCCTCCTTGGTGGGAATCAGGTAGGCGGTCTCGATCACGAACTCGTGCTCGGCCGACTCGGTCAGCTCATTGGTCAGCTCCACGAACGCCGACTCGGAGCCGCCCTCGAACCGCTCCAGAGAGTCGATGATGATCTCGGTCTCGGCCCACACCATCTCTTCGGCCAGTTGCTTCAGCGCGTCGCGGGTCTCTTCGGCCTCCTTCGGCACCGTGTAGGGGAGGGCGTCCAGCTCATCAAGAGACGCCTTCAGCTCCTCTCGCCAGCGCTCGAGCTCGTCGTCGGCGACCGGGTCCTTCAACAGCACGGCGATGGGCACCGCCGCCGGGCTGTTCCAGTACATGTCGAAGGCGGCGCCGGCCTCTTTGGCGGCCGGGCCGACCGCCAGCACGTCGAGGTCGCGGAAGTTGAGCTCCGGATCGATGCCGAAGTAGTCGTCCCCGATGTTGCGCCCGCCGAGCACCGCCACCGCACTGTCGACGAGGAAGATCTTGTTGTGCATGCGGTGGTCGAGCGTGCCCTTGTGATAGGCGAGGTTTCCTCCGCGGCCGGCGCCGCGGTTCCCCATGGGGTTGTAGACCCGAACCTCCATATTCGGGTGGGAATCGAGGGCCGCGTACGAGATATCGCGGCCGGAGTGGAAGATGTCGTCGATGAGAAGGCGAACGTGGACCCCGCGGTCGGCGGCCTGCAGCGTCCGGTAGATCAGGAGCTGGCCGGTGAGGTCGCCCTTCCACAGGTAGTACTGGAGGTCGAGGCTCTTCTCCGCCAGGGCGGCAAAGCCGAATCGGGCGCGGAAGGCCTCACGCGGGTTGCTGATCAGACGCACGCCGGACAGCGAGCGGTCGGCCGGCGCGAAGTCGTCGAAGAAGGTACCGAGCTCAGTCTGCTCCGGCTGCTGCCAGGTCTGACTGGGAACCTGCTCGAATCCGGCGGGAATGGAGGCGCAGCCGACCAACAGCAGGAGCAGCGCGCACGCCCAGAATGTCGTGAGTCTGTTGCTTGGAGTCATCGCGCTACATTAACACGCGACAGTCCACGGCCCCTTCGTGGGTGCCATACAACGCGTTGTTGTATTCCCGCCCGCCACGGGTGCCACCGTTGCTCGAAGTGGTACATTACACACCACATGGACTTCTTCAGAAAACCAACCTTTGGCTCCGTAGCGGTGCTGCTGATCATGGGCTGCGGAGACGCCCGAGACCCGGCGGTCAAATCCCAACCCGCTCCGAGCATCAACGCATCTCCGGTCGAAACTCGGCAGGTTTCCCCTACTCGAGGCTTTTCGTGGATCGTCCCGGGGGAGCTGGCGGCGATGCCGCTTCCGGGTCGAGATCGTCCCTTGGAAGAGGACGCTGCGTTTCTCGAACAGGAGGGAATCCGCGTCCTTGTTTCCCTGACGGAGATCCCGCCGGATGCCGAGGTATTGGCGTCTTACGCCATCAATCAAGAGCACATTCCCGTGCAGGATTACGCGCCGCCGACGCTCGAGCAGATGATCGAGTTTGTTGCAGTTGTCGACAACTCAGTGGCGGCCGACAATCCGGTTGGTGTTCACTGCACCGCGGGTCTCGGACGATCAGGAACCATGACGGCGGCGTATCTCGTGGCCAAGGGGGCTTCGGCAAACGAAGCGATCGCCACCGTGCGTCAGCTCCGGCCTGGATCCATCGAAACCCCGGCCCAGGAGGATGCTGTGCGGCTCTTCGAGGAAAACCTCAACGGCGATCCGTAGGCTCAGGTGCCAGTAGCGCCTCTCCCGGCTCCGAAACATCGTGGTGGCGGGCCCTGAAGGACCCGCCTACAAAGGCTGCCAGGACACGTGTAGGCGGGTCCTTTAGGGC
>JAIVTZ010000727.1:0-2130 GCA_049188105.1 Deltaproteobacteria bacterium
GGAAGCGCTGTGCGTGACGAGAGCATCCAGGTTCCTCGTACCAGGAGAATGGAGGGGAACAGATCGGGGACTCCGAGGGGGTTGTCGGAGCCGTTGTGGGGCAGGCGTCCCGCCTGCCAGCCGGCTCACCGTAACAGCGTCACGGCGACTGTGGCTTCCGGTGGAGGATATTGGCTTCGGGACGTCAAATTCGAAATTCGAAATTCGAAATTCGAAATCTCCGTGAGCGTCAAATCCGAAATCCGAAATCCGAAATCCGAAATTCCGCCGTCCCTTCGTGCCTTTCTGGCGTCAAACGGCCGATTCGACGTCTCCAGGGGCGCATTAGCCCGCATCCGGAGTAGGCACGATCTTTGCGTTGTTGTGCCTTCGGGCCTGCTGGCCCACGGGGGAAATATGGATTCACCTGGAAATGAAAAGGCAATCGATCGTGCGGCCGCGCGTTTGGGCGAGATTCAGCGAGCGGTGTCGCAGGTGGTGGTCGGTCAGGACCGTCTGGTGGAGTCGTTGCTGGTGGCCATGTTGTGCCGCGGGCATGTGCTCCTCGAAGGCGTGCCGGGTCTGGCCAAGACTCTGACCGTGAGGACCCTGGCGGGGGTGATCGGAGGCAGCTTTCAGCGCCTGCAGTTCACGCCCGATCTGCTGCCCGCCGATGTGACCGGGACCCAGATCTTCGATCCCCGGACCTCCACATTCGTGCCCCACCGCGGTCCGGTTTTCTGCAACCTGGTGCTCGCGGACGAGATCAACCGCGCCCCGGCCAAGGTGCAGTCGGCCCTGCTCGAGGCGATGGAGGAGCGCCAGGTCACGATCGGCGACACGACCTACGATCTCCCGGAACCGTTCGTGGTGCTGGCGACCCAAAACCCGATCGAGCAGGAGGGCACCTATCCCCTCCCTGAAGCTCAGCTCGATCGTTTCTTGTTCAAGGTGCTCGTGGACTACCCGGCGCCGGAGGAGGAGCGGAGGGTGCTCGAGTACCATCTCGCCGAGTCGTTCCCGAGCCCCGAACGGCTGAGCTCGGTGGAAGAGCTCGCCGAGCTCGAGGAGGTTGCGCGAGAGGTCTATCTCGACGACCGCATCCGTTCCTACATTGTGAGCCTGGTAGCGGCCACCCGACGACCCGACGAGGTGGGGCTCGGCGACCTGGTGCCCCTGCTCGCCTTCGGCGCGTCGCCGCGAGCGTCGATCGCCCTTGCCCTTGGGACCCGCGCACTGGCCCTCGTTCGGGGGCGCTCGTACGTCACCCCGGAGGACGTCAAGGAGCTGGCGCCGGCGGTGCTGCGACACCGTCTGGTACTGACATACGAGGCGGAGGCCGAGGGCGCGACGGTCGAGGAAATCACCGATCGTATCTTGCTCGCGGTGGAGGTTCCATGACCCACCCGTGCCCGTGCCCGAGCCCGAGCCCGAGCCCGCGCCCGTGCCCGAGCCCGACGGCGAGGTGGTGAAAGGTGCCCCCTAGCCTCGGCTCATACCTCGGGAGGCCGCGTCCGCAGGCATCGGCCCGGGATGTTGGGGCGGAGCTGAGAGCCCAGGTACGCCGGCTCGAGATTCGCGCCCGCCAGGCCATGGAGTCCGGCCTTGCCGGCCTGTACCAAAGCGCATTCCGCGGCCTCGGGCTGGAGTTCGAGGAGGTGCGTGAGTACCGCGCGGGTGACGACGTGCGAACCATCGACTGGAACGTCACCGCGCGTTCGGGCCTCCTTCACGTCAAACGCTACCGCGAGGAGCGCGACCTCAACGTGCTCCTCCTGGTCGATCTGTCGGCATCGACTCGTTTCGGCTCGGGGGTGATGACGGTCCACGACCTCATCGGCGAGGTGGCGGGTCTCTTCGCCCTTGCCGCGGCCCGCCGCGACCGGGTCGGTGCGATCCTCTTCGACGACGGCGTGCGCAGGCTGATTCCACCGCGCCTCGGATGGCGTCACGGGCTGCGCGTGGTGCGCGAGGTCCTGGCCGCCGAGCCCCGTGGCCATAGCACGGCGCTCGACGAGGCGATTCGTGCGGCCGGCAGGATGCTCCACCGGCGCGGTGTTGTGATCATTCTCGCAGACCAGACCTGCGCCCTGCCGCGGCGCGAGCTGGTGGCGCTGGCGGGCCGGCACGAGGTCGTTGTGATGCGGCTCG
>JAIVTZ010000728.1:0-2128 GCA_049188105.1 Deltaproteobacteria bacterium
GGCTCGGGCTCGGGCTCGGGCTCGGGCTCGGGCTCGGGCTCGGGCTCGGGCTCGGGCTCGGGCTCGGGCTCGGGCTCGGGCTCGGGTATAAAAAACGCGCCCTTGGCGGGCGCGTTTGTTGGCGGGCATTGAACGCTAGGCTAAAACGCGTCCAGGATGTAGTAGAGCGGGTTCTTGGCGACGCCGTTCACATGCACCTCGTAGTGCAGATGCGGACCGGTGGAACGACCGGAGTTACCCAGCAAACCGATCTCCTGGCCACGGTGGACCTCGGCGCCGGCCTCGACGGTGATCTTGTCGAGGTGCCCGTACACGGTGGTGAAACCAAAGTCGTGGGAGATCCGCACGCAGCGACCGAGACCACCGTTACGCCCCGAAAAAACCACGATACCATCCGCCGGCGCACGAATCGGAGTGCCGCGGCGTGCCGAAACATCGAGCCCTTTGTGATGCGCCAAGCGGCCGGTAAACGGGTCCTTCCGACGGCCGAAACCGTCGGTGATGAGGCCCACGACCGGAGCGATTGTCGGCGTCGAAGCGAGCAGGTGGTTCTGCTCGATCAGACGCCCCTCCACCAGATCGAGCTGATCTTGGACCCACCGCCCCTGCGCAGTCAGTGACTCGGGCGATTCCGGCAACCGGTCGTAGGGTCCACCGCTGCCCACTCGGGTCGCGGCGCTTCCGACTCCCGAAAAGCCCACCGCCTGCGCCTCCATCCCGGCCGCAAGCGCCAGTCGCGTCGTCCGCTCCTCGAACTCGTCAAGTCGTCCCTGGACCTCGGCGATGCTCATCTCGAGCTGCCGGTTGACGTCGATAAGCTCCGAGTTCTCGGATTTCAGCCGCTCGACCTCGACCCGCCGGTTGACGGCGCTGCCGGTGTAAGCGATGGCGATAACCGAGAGAATGAGAGCTCCGACGGCGGCGCTGACCGCGACCACCAACGTTCTCGTCGAGAATGAGAACTTGAGAAACCGTGCCTTGCTGTGGGGCACGATGATGATTGTGTTCAGTCGCCTCGGCATGTCCCCCCCTCCCGCTTCGAGACATGATGCGACTTACTCGCACCTCGTACGTTCAATCATTATTCCACCCGCATCCCGGGCTGTCAAATCCACGTGACCTGAGTCACAACCTCAATCCTCACCGTCGTCCTTCGGCTCTCCCTTGGCAGCCTTCCGCATCAGGCTGACCATCTCGTCGAGACGTTCCTGACAGGCGGCAAACACGCTTCCCTCGGTCCACCGGCCTTCGTCGTCCCGTGCGCCGGCTGGCCTCCCCGTCAGCAACTCGATGCCGTCCTCGATGGAATCAGCCGCCCAGATGTGGAACTGGCCATCGCTCACCGCGGCCACTACCTCCTCGGAAAGGTGGAGGTCACCGACATTGGCCCCAGGGATCATGACACCCTGATCGCCGGTCAGCCCCAACGTCGAGCACACCCGGAAGAAGCCTTCGATCTTCTCGTTCGCCCCACCGATGGCCTGGACGTTTCCGTACTGGTCAACCGACCCTGTGACCCCAACTCCCTGCCGCAAGGGTACCCCGGATAGAGCGGACAGAATCGCGTAGACCTCGGTAGATGACGCCGAGTCACCGTCGATACCGCCGTATGACTGCTCGAAGGTCACGGAGCAGCTCATGGTCAGCGGCGACGTTTCGGCAAACGTCCCGCGCAGGAACCCCGTGAGAATGCTCACACCCTTGTCGTAGGTGGGTCCCGAGAGCCCCGCCTGACGCTCGATATTGATCACGCCCTCGCGACCGAGCCCCACCTGCGCCGTGATGCGCGACGGTTTGCCGAAACGATGATGCCCGAGGTCATAGACCGCGAGTCCATTCACCTGACCGACCACGGCGCCGGTCGTCTCCACGCGGACGACTCCTTCTTTGATGAGGTCGTGCGACCGGTCCTCGCTGAGCGAGTGACGCCGGCGGCGTGCCGCGCTCGCTGCAGCGACGTGGTCGCCTGAAATCAGCTCCCGGCCGTCGAGCTCCGCCTGGTATGACGATTCCCTGAGAAGGTCCGAGAGATCGGAAAATCGACTCGAGAAACGTCGCCGCCAACCCCCGATCCGCACCGCCTCCTCGAGCATGGCCGCCATGCCGCTGCGGTCGAGGTCGTGAAGAT
>JAIVTZ010000729.1:0-2128 GCA_049188105.1 Deltaproteobacteria bacterium
CCCCGCCACCGCGTGGTCGACGACCGCGGAATCGGCGATGTCGCCGCGGATCTGTTCGACTCCGAGAGCTTCGAGGCGATCGTAGCTTCCCCGCTGCAGGGCTCGGACCATCCAGCCCCGATCGACGAGCCGCCGCACGATGGCGCCACCGAGAAATCCGCCCCCACCCGTGACCAGAGCCCTCATCCCGAAATCCGTGGCGCCGCCCAAAAGGCGAGCGCTGTACGTCCGATCTTGGCGTTGTGTCGGATGTCGACCGGAAAGCCGGGATGAAAGAGCACAGTGCGGATGGTCTTCGTGTGCTCGAAGCCGTCGCCGATCACCAGGAGCTCCTCCCGGATTCGCACCTGCTCGGAGGCGCCCACGCCCGGTTCGAGCTCGACGCACAGCACCGGGCGCTGCGCGCCCGTCACGCCCACGCCCACCAACGCCGTCCGGTAGACGTCCGGGTGGGTGTTGAAGACCGATTCGCACGGCACCGTGTAGAGCGTGCCGTCAAGACTCTGGACACGGTGGGCCTTGCGCCCGCAGAACCACAACCTTCCGCGATCGTCGAGGAATCCGAGATCACCCATGCGGTGTCGGATGGCCTCTCCGTCCGCGATCTTCGCCAGCCGGTCGTGGACGGGCGCGTTGTGGTATGCCCGGGTGACCTGCGGCCCCTTGACCACGATCTCACCCACCTCACCGTCGTCGACCTTCAAATCCTCTCTCCATGAGGAGATCGGTTCGTCGTCTATTCGGATCACCGCGGCCTCGATGGAATCGACCGGCCGCCCGACGCAGGTGCCGGCGCCGCGGTCGGTAGCGTGCCGGGTTTCCGACAGAATCTCGTGACTCGAGATCGTGGCCACGGGCAACGACTCGGTCGCCCCGTAGGGCGTGTGAATTGCGGCGTCGCCGGTGAGCATGGCCTGGAAAACTTCGATCACCTTCGGCGACACCGGCGCTCCGGCCGAGATCACCCGCTTGAGCGACGGCAGCTTGACGCCGTGCTCCTCGCCCCAACGTCCGACGGTGTCGAGCAGGGCCGGTGATCCGAACATCGTCGTCACGCCGTACTCCTCGATTGGACCGATGATCTTTCGCGGGTCGACCTTCGCCGGACGGGTTGGGTCCATGTCCGGCACGATCGTGGTCATTCCGAGCGCGGGATCAAAGAGGGCGAAGAGTGGAAAGGTCGGCAGGTTGACCTCCCCCGGCTCGATCCCATATGCGTCGCGAATGGCGTTCACCTGGGCGATGAAGTTGCCGTGCCTGTAGATCACGCCTTTGGGCGGTCCGGTGCTGCCCGAGGTGAAGACGATCGCCGCGACGTCGTCGATGCTGGTGGGTGCAAACCCACGTTGCGGCGCCGACGCGCCCCGCCTCTCTATCTGCGCGAGCGTGTGGCCGCCCCAGAAGAGCCTCGGTCCTGCAGTGACCGTGGTCCGTACGGTCGCCCTCCCCCACCCCAGGATCACCCGCGCCGCGTGTGCCTTCGGCACCCCTATAAAGGCCTCGGGCTCGGCATTCCCGAGACACTCCTTGAGGTGCTTCAGACCGATCCCGGGATCCACCAGGACCGGAACCGCGCCGCTCTTGAAGAGCGCGAAGACCAGCGGAAAGAGATCGAGCCCCGGCGGCACCATGAGCACCGTGCGCACGCCGCGGGTGATGCCGATCGCTTCGAGACCGCGGGCGATGCCGCTCGATCGCTCCTCGAGCTGGCGGTAGGTGAGCCGACCCCCGCGCCACCCCCACGGGCAGATGATGGCCGCAGCCTCCGGCTGCCGAGCCGCCATTTCGGGCAAGAAGTCGGCGATGTTGGCCTTCTCGGTCATGTGCCTATCAGCCTCGGGCTTGAAACACCATTGCAAACTGGAAACACGGAGGAATACAACGCAGAGGCGCGGAGGCGCGGAGGCGCCGAGTCGCCCACCATCGCACGTCGCAAACACGAAGACACGAAGACACGAAGGCCGTCCGCCCACACAAGAAAACCGCAGATAACGCAGATACACGCAGATGATCTCGCTGCACCGAATCGGCCGTACCGAGGATTGACTGCGGAACTGTCGGCGATCATACGATCGCCGCCCGCCGCTGGGCAGCCCTTCTGCTCCGAACGCGAGCGTTCGTCGCACAA
>JAIVTZ010000730.1:0-2126 GCA_049188105.1 Deltaproteobacteria bacterium
GGACATCTGTATCCGAAGCGACGGTATCGAGGTGCTGCGCGCACCGCTCGTGGTTCATGACATCGGCACCCGGCTGGCGGCGGCGGCAGGCCGCGAGATCCACGGCTTTCTCGGTGCCGATCTCTTCGAGCGCTACGTGGTCGAGATCAATCCGGTCGGTCGCCGTCTGCTGCTCCACGACCCCGAGACCTTTACCTACCTGGGTCCTGGGTACGACGTGCCGCTCGAGGTGGTGGACAGGCGACCGGTGGTGCACGGCGCCGTCATTATCAAGGAGGGTGGGAAGGAGGTGCCGGTCCGGTTGGTGGCGGACACCGGTTCGAGCCGCTCCCTGTCCCTGATCACCAAATCGCGGCGTCACCTCAAACCACCTTTGGAACAGACCGTCGGCGCGAGCGTTGGGGTGGTGGGTGAAACCAGGGTGGTCGTGGCGTCGACGCGGCGGTTGCAGCTCGGTTCGATCGTTGCCGAGGGCGTGGAGACGGCGTGGACGGAGGCCTTTGGCGTGCCGGCGGTGCGCAACATCCCAAACCTCAACGGCATCCTCGGCAACCGGTTCATGAACCGGTTCCGGGTGTTTTTCGATTACCGGGGCGGCAGGCTGATCATAGAACCGATTCACCGGGGCGGAACCGAATAGCCTAGCCTCTCAAAATTCGATGACTCGGGCGGGGGTAAACCCCGCCCCTACGTTTCTCGTTGTAGGGGAGGGGTTTATCCCCTCCCTTTTGCGCGTTCCCACCCGGCGGAATCATCTAAAGGCGGGTTTTTGCAGGACGTTCAGCCGTTAACTTAAACCGCGTATCGCGCCACTCCGCAACGAAACCCGATGAGATATGCGGACTAATCCTCGCCCCAGGGGGCCGTCTCGGTCGTTGGAACGACCTCGAAGAGCACCAGCGCCTCGCCCCTCTCGTCGATGAGTTTCTGGAAGTGCCGCACGATGTTATTTCGACGGGCCAGCAGCGCGCTGATCTCCGCCCTGCCCAGGTATGACGAGAGATGTTCTTTGGCCTTGGCGGCATCCAGGTTCTTGAGTCCTTGCCAGAATCCGCGTTCGCATTGACTGATGTTCTCGAGCGGATAGTACATGGCCTTGGTTTTCCCGAAGCAGCGGCTGCAGTCGATGAACCACAGACGCCAGTTGGTGTCGATCAGCTGGTTTCCCAGGTTGCTGTCCCGGTTCGCCACGAGGTTGTCGAAGACCTGCATCATCGAGCGCTGCTGATTCCAGCGTCTCTGGTCGGGCGGGTGGATGTGCAGCTCGTTCCGGCGCTCGTTCTCAGTGACGGTCTCTTCGAGCCAGATCTTGATCGTTCCCGAGTCACGTTTTATCGATCGCGGGACCGCTGGCGGCACCCGGTCCATCCCGAGCAGCCGGTCGAGCTCATAGGCCGCCGCGTCGTAGCCGTGCCAATCGCGCCAGTCAAGGGAGAAATGATAGCGGCCGTTGATTCTGTCGGTGAAGTTGCGCTTCTTTTCGTCCTCGTCCTTGAAGATCGCGTGCGCACGGAAGCCGTCGCCGAGGAGCACCGCCTTCCGGGGAAGGGTGACGCCGGTGTCGAAAATCGAGATCTCGACGATCTCCGCCTCGGCCAAAAACGCTTCGATCTCGGCGTCGGATTGGATCGGAAGTGGTTTCCCCTCGACATCCAGGTAGAGATAGCCCTCGAATCTCGGAGCCGGGCTTTCCGATTTCGTGGCGGCTGGCTGCTCAGGTGTCGGCGAGGGGGCGTCAACCGACCACGCGGCCGTCGTCGGCCAGAACAGGAGGAGGACCGCGGTGAGTCGTGACAGTCTCATGTGGCGTCAAGTCTCCAAAGAGCCTACTCACTCTACGACGCGATCGTCAAGGAGTTGTAGCCCGGTGTCGGATTCTGTCTGCGACCACGCAGAGTGCCCTCACGATTCGATGTTCGCACTAAACACCCTCCTCGCCCGTACTCGATAAATTTCACTGAAAGCGAAGCCTCGAGTTTCCTTCTGATAGGTCGAGCCAGCCGCGAAGCGGCGGAAGATCCATAGCCTGGGGCGTCAGCCCCAGGAACAGGATGCGGGAAAAAATCAATCAGCCGCGAAGCGGCGACAGACAATGAGAAGAAACTCCCGGATTTCTTGCGATGAGC
>JAIVTZ010000731.1:0-2111 GCA_049188105.1 Deltaproteobacteria bacterium
CATCCGCCGGTTGTCGGCCGGTGGCGTCCGCGGTCGCCCAATACTCCAGCAAGGCGCCGATGCTGACATCGCACGCGCCCTTGGTGTCCTCGCTCAACCGGGCGCAGTGCCGCAGGCATTCGAAAGCGTCCAGGCCGACTCGTACCGCCTCGCCCACCGCGGCGCTGTTGATGCGCGAGATATCGCTGTTGTCGATGAACCGGCTCAGCACCTGCTCCAGCCGGTCGACCTCGCGGAAGGCTTCGTGTGCACACTGCTCGGCGTACCCGGCATCTTCATGAATGATGGCGATCTCGAAGACCGTCGCCATGGCATGGTGGGAGAAGCGGACGGCCTTCGAGGGAAGCGGCCCGGGTTCGCTAAGCGGTTGTGCCTTCGTCGGTTTGTCCATCGGCAGCATCGTTGGTGGATGGGGTGTCGTCTTGTTGCCGGTAGTTGTCCCAGAGCTCCTTGGTGATGTAGCCGCGGATTTCGACCGTTGGACGGATTTCCGTGTACGACTCGAAGAGCGGCACGTAGAGATACTTTTCGCCCGGAGGCGGCAGCTCATACAGCTTCTCGAGCACGGCCGCCTCCACGCTCGGCGCCGCCAGGATCACCGGCGCCGCCAGGGGCAGCTCCACCCGGCGCCCCTCGGCCAGGCTGACGTTCACCGCCTCGGTGAACTCCATGTAGCGCACCCCGTCCTCGAAGCTGGTGTGGGTCACGGGCGCCCCGTCGCGGATGGCGTCGACGACGCCGGTGGCGGCGTTCTCCATGAGCACCATGCCGGGGACGCCCAGGTCTTCGATGGTGTGGCGGTCGGCCTCGCGAATGCCGTCGTTGTCGAGTATGGGGAGCATGGAATCCTCCTCGCTCTTGATTGTACGCTCAACCCGCTCCCACTCCCGCTCCCGCTCCCGTATCCGTGTCCGCGCCCGTATCCGTATCCGTGCCCGATGATGATCAGGACCGGCGGCAGGTATCCGTTGCCGTTCGATTCCATGAACGCGACGCCGACGAGGTTCTTTGAACGAGCTCCCCGTGAGTGCCCCTCCCGCGAGTTGTTGGGCCCTGAGGCTGATCTCTTTCCGATAGGCGTGGGTTCCCAACAACTACGGGAACGGCACGTCCGCTGAACGCCGGTACCGCGTTTTTTCGAGGTAGTGCTCGCGTCATCGAAAACGCGGCCGGCGCGTTCAGTTGAGCGTGCAGGTACAGGATTTGCAGTGGCTCGTTTCAATCCTGCGATGGTGCGATGTGCGATGGCCCAATCATGCGATGCTTTGCGATGGTCTTTGCGCTCTTAGCGAACTTTGCGTTTCAACCAAATCGCTGAAGCGACCAGGGTCGATGAGCCGAAGGCCTCTCTGGCATCGTCGTCTGAACCCACCCTGCTGTGGTTCATTTCTGCGATGTCTTGGCGTTCTTCGCGCCTTTGCGGTTCATATCCGCGCTGAGCCTCTGCGTCTCTGCGTTGAATCTGCGATGGTTCTACTGCGCCGCTTCCGAGCGTGCGCGCTCCCACAGCTGCTCGACGGTGGTGTCGTCCGGTGCGGGGATGGCGGCGGCGCCACGGCAGAGGTCACGTCGCAGGGTGCTCATACAGGCGGCCATCTCGAGCATTCGGGTGCTGAGCGAGGAATCGGTGGCCATCCGCTCGGTGAGATGGGCGGCGATCTCGGGCAGCCGGTCGAAAGCCTTGCAGACAAGCACCCCGTGGTTCCGAGCGGCGAGGGCAGCTTCGACTCGTTCGGGGAGATCGCCACAGCTCGCAAGGGCACCCATCTCGATATCGTCAGATATGACGATGGGCGAACCGGGAAGCTGGGTTGCGCGTTGGACCACAGCCGGCGACAGCGACGCCGGACGGTCACCGTCACCGAGGCCGGGTGCGATGACGTGGCC
The DNA here is from genome assembly GCA_049188105.1 of Deltaproteobacteria bacterium. GTDB lineage: Bacteria > Acidobacteriota > Thermoanaerobaculia > Thermoanaerobaculales > Sulfomarinibacteraceae > Sulfomarinibacter. The sequence goes on from JAIVTZ010000731.1 coordinate 1,888, forward strand.
CACCATGACCAGAGGGATCTCCTCGGAGAGCTTCGAGAAAGCCTCGAGATGTTCGCTGAGCTTCATCTCCGGGTAATCCAGTACCGGAAGCTCGTCGTGGGTGTCGGCTGGGATTTCACCGAGGCCGGGAAAGTGCTTGATCGTGCCGGTCACACCGGCCGAGGAGAGGCCGTCGAGGTAGTGGCCGGCCAGATCGGTCACCCGGCCGGGGTCGGTGCCGAACG
>JAIVTZ010000732.1:0-2101 GCA_049188105.1 Deltaproteobacteria bacterium
TTCAGAGCTGCTATGGGCACTTCCTGTATGCCCCTGGGCAGGACTCACACAACTTGGAACGGCTTCCCCGCAGGCATGATGGTGAGGTCACCTACAGAATCGCCTACGTGGCGTTTTGTCTCGAGAACAGCCCGCGAGGTCGGGCATTGCGTGAGTCTCTCGAGCGCATTCCGTCGCTCGATCCAGGCTATGTTCAGTTCGGGTCGGCAGACTGGTTCTGGGCGAGATATCGCAACTCGTACGCTCTCCAGGTGGAGCCCGAGCGGCACATGACCAGGGACCAGGTTGTGATCGAGCACTCGGAGGCGCTGCACATCGAGAAGATCAGAGATCGTTTTTTCACCAAGTTGAAGGAGCTCTTGGAGACGTGCGGTCTGGAGACCACCAATTCGGTACCATGAGCCGATGAACACGTACATCGCCCTCTTTCGAGGCATCAACGTCGGAGGCAGCAACATCCTGCCGATGAAGGAGCTTGTCGCGCTGCTGCAGAGCCTCGGGTGCGAAAACGTCAGAACCTACATTCAAAGCGGCAATGCGGTGTTCCGGCACGCAGAGCACAGCCCGCCGCGACTTTCCGCGAGCATCCGCGCCGCATTACGCGATAGCCACGGATTCGCGCCGGATGTGCTCATCCTGACCGCGGACAGGCTGGAGCGGGCCGTGGCGTCCAACCCGTTCCCCGACGCCGAGACCGAGCCGTCGAAGCTGCACCTGTTCTTCCTGGCCGCTGTTCCGGACAACCCTGACATCGACTCCCTCCAGAAGATGAGGGCCGGAAGCGAACGCTTCGTGTTGAAAGGTGATGTCGCGTATCTTCACGCGCCGGACGGTATCGGCCGCTCCAGGCTCGCGGCACGCCTGGAAAAGGCGCTGGGTGTGTCCGGCACCGGCCGGAACTGGCGCTCCGTATGCAAAATCCTGGAGATGGCAACACAATTTGACTGACACACAGAATCTCGGGTGTCGGGGCCTCAGCCCTCAGGACCCGGGGAAGGCTCTTCTGCGTCGCAACAGAATTCGGCGGCGTCCTCGGGGGCCGGCACCTCCTGCCGCATCTCCTGGTGTCGCTGGATGGCGGCGGTGACCGAGGCCGGGCGGCCGAGGATGGCGACGAGCCCGAGACCGACGAGGAGCACCGCAGTCATGGCTGGAACGTGACGACGGAGCGGGCCACTGATCAACTGGGCGCCGAAGCCGACCGCGAGCAGCGCCGGCACGGTGCCGGCCCAGAATGCGACCATCACCGCCGCCCCTTTGACAGCGCCGCCGGTGCCGGCGGCGGTGACCACGAAGGCCCACAGCCAACCGCAGGGCAGCAGGCCCGACAGCAGGCCAACAACCGCAGCGCGCACCACCGGCGGTTTGGTGCTGACCAGAGAGAATCCGCGGCGGAACAAGCGCGCGAGGCGACCGTCGCCGGAGCCGTGGCGAAAGATGCGGACGCCGCGAAGCTGCAGCAGGGCGAGCACGCCCCACAGGATCATGGTCGCACCGGCGATGATGCCCGCAACGCGTTGCACGCCGGCCAGGGACCCCGCGACGTCGAGCGCCGCACCCACGGCGCCGGCCGCGAGACCGAATGCTGCGTAGGTCAGGAGGCGGCCGCTGGAGTAGGCGGCGTGGCTGAGCAGGCGACGCGCGCCGGCCGACCCATCCGCGCCCGAGTAGAAGGCCACGAAGGGGCCGCACATGCCGACGCAGTGCAAGGAGCCTACCAAGCTGGCGACGAATACGGTGGCAAGCAGGGCCGTCATCGGAGCTTTGCTCCGAGTTTTGAGTTTTGAATTTTGAGTTTTGAGTTTCCAGCACGGCACCCAAATCTCGGGTGTGCGGCAAAAAATTCGAACTTCGAACTTCGAATTTCGGACCTTCGTGCAAAAATTCCGTGTTCGACGAAATTAGCGACCTTTCGGGCCGCTCTGCTTCCAGTGACTTCACTTTCCGAGTCACCCAAGATACGAGAAGAACTCTGAAGGTGGGCCAAGGCCCACCCTACAAGCCTGCGGGAATTGTGGGTCCGAAGTAGGGTGGGCCTTGGCCCACCTTAAGATTAGCCCCCCGGGAGCACCGTGTGACTGACACCCACCAAATTTTCAAA
>JAIVTZ010000733.1:0-2098 GCA_049188105.1 Deltaproteobacteria bacterium
TATGCGGGCTAGGTGTGCCGTCACAGATCGCGAACGCGGACGCCGACACCCTTGCGGAGGTCAACGGAATCGGGCCGGCGATCGCCGCGAGCATTCACCGGGTGATGCACCAGGACGCCGGCGAAAATGCTGAGCCCCCAGGGTGCGATTGATCACGACCTCACAAAATGAACGAGTCAGCGACGTTGTGAGGTTGTGGTGAGTGACACCGCGTACGCGTACGCGTCACTCCCCGGACTCGCCGCGGTTTTCGGTCTCCGGCACATCGAATGCCACCGGCGGCGGCACGCCCTCCCTCATCGTGTCCTCGAGCAGCTCTCTTGCCCGGCGCCGCGCGCCCTCGACGAGACGCCGGCTCGTCTCCGGATAGCCTTCGCCGGCCGCCGGGGGCGCCTCCCATTCCTCGTTGCGCAGGTACACGGTCTGGGTCGGGAATGCGAACTCGACTCCCAGCTCGGCGGCAAGCCGCAGGATGTCCACCCCCAGGCGATGTCTCTCGCGCAGCTCGGTCGCCCAGTCAGGGGCCTTGAAGAACATGTACAGCATGATGTTCAGGCTCGCGTCACCGAAGTCGCTGAAGTACACGTGAAAGTAGTTCTTGCGGGTGTAGGGATGGCGGCGGATGAGCTCGCGCACGCCCTCGCAGAAGGCGTCGATCTTCTCGGGCGGCGTGTCGTAGGTCAGCGCGAGCGTGGTCGACCACCGCCGGTAGGTGCGGTCGCCGAGGTTGTCAACCGAGGCCTTGATCAGGTTCGAGTTGGGCAAGGAGATCAGCGAGTCGTAGAAGGTCCGGATCCTGGTGGAGCGAAAACCGACCTCTTCCACGGTGCCCTCGACGTCGCCTACCACCACCCAGTCGCCGACCTGGAACGGCCGGTCAGTGAGCACGGTCAACGAACCGAAGAGGTTGCTCACCGTGTCCTGGGCGGCGAGAGCCAGCGCCAAACCGCCGAGCCCGAGCCCCGCGAGCAACGCGGTGATGTCCTGTCCGACGGTCTCCGCCACGAGCACCAGACCGATCGCGACCACGAACACTTTCAGCGACTTCCTGACCAGCGGCACCAGCAGGTTATCGAAGCGGCTCTCGGTGTGTTCTGCGCGGCGCTCCAGCACGCTCGCGAGAAGATCCACGACACGGTACGCCACGACCACCGCCACAACGATCGCCACCACGCGCACCGCGCGGTAGTAGAGGTTGAGCACGGTCACCGGAAGACCGAGCCAGAAGATGCCGAGACCCCACACCAGAAGCGCGACCAGCGCCCCAAGCGGGCCCATCGTCCTCACCAGAATGTCCGGGTCGAACCCCCGTGCCCTCCGATCGAGAAACCGTTTCGCCATTTTTGTGGCGGTGAACACGAACACGCGACCGGCGACAACACCCGCGAGAATGATGGCGATCAGCCCCAGCCACTGCCACCCTTCGAGAAAAAGGACATTGGATCGCAGCGCCGGCGGCATCAATCCACGCAGCCGGCCGGCGAGCGAGACCGTTCTCGGTGCCTCTTTCTCGACACCTTCGACAACATCGCGACCCTCCATGGCGCGATGCAGACCGTCGAGGCCGGACACGGTGGCCGCAGTGAACAGCCACTCGCCGGTCGCGGTCCGGTCGATGACGATCTCGCCTCCGCTGTGTCGCAGAAAGACGTAGGGCGGGCCCTCAGGATTGTCCGGGATATCTTCGAACCGGACGTAGCGGGACCGGTCGATGACCTGCTTCAGCTTGGCGGCCAGCTCGCGGCCCTTCAGCCGACGCATCTCAGCCGGCAACCCGGAGAGGTCGAGACAGGCCATGGCCGTCGCCAGTTCGGGAACACCGTCGACATAGAAGGCGTCGAGGAAGGTCCGCATGGTGGCCCGCGGCGAAGCGTGGCCCGGCACCACCGGCGCGAGATCGAGGGATTCGTCGGGGAGATTCTGCGCGACGGCCGTGCCCGAAAGCAAGAGAACGGCCGCCGCGAACGTACGTGCATGACGCATTTCTGGCACCTCCGAACAGGCCGATGGTATCAAGGTCGGCCGGTTGTTTCCCGTCTGCCGCACCGTAAAGGTTAAAGGTCCCATAAAGGTGAATAAAGGTGCACCTAAAGTAAAG
>JAIVTZ010000734.1:0-2081 GCA_049188105.1 Deltaproteobacteria bacterium
GAAACACCGTCATAGGCCCAACGGCGGCGCGATCGCGAAACCTCCGCTTCGCTGCGGTTTCGCGGGGCCTGGTTCTGTCCTTCAGCCCCCGAGGTCGCCACGCCGACTGTGGCTTCCCGGCAGAGAATATTGGCTGCGGGACGTCAAATTCGAAATTCGAAATTCGAAATTCGAAATCTTCGTCTACAAATCCTGCCGCTTGAACACCCACACGGCGATGGCGAGCGGGACGACGATCCAGACGGCGAGGATGGCGAGGCCGATGGCGGTCGCCATGGTCGCCGATCCGGTGAGCTTGATGAGGGTCGCGCCGGCCGGGCCGAAGAGGGGAGGACCGCCGACCTGCAAGAGGCAGAGCACCCGCACGACGTCGACCGGGTTGCCGCCGAGGCCGACAAGGAGCACGTTCTTGGCCACGTTTGGTGGCAGGTAGAGGGTGGTCGCCAGCATCAGCAGACCGTAGACGAGCTCGAAGAAGATCCACACCGCGATGGCGATGCCGAGGGCCACCGGTCGCCGCCCTGCGAGGAAGGCGATGAGCACCGACAGACCGGTGAAGACCGCCGCCAGCAAGCATGAGAATCCAACCACCAGGAGGTAGGTCCCGGCCCCTTCGAAGCCGATTGTCGCGGCGATGATGGCCCCGGGCAGCCCGAAGCCAAGGGTTGCTGCGGCCAGCACCGAGATCAGCAGGCCGAGATATTTGCCGAGGAGGATGTCGCGCCTCGAAACCGGTTGGGTGGCGAGAATCTCCAGGTACTCCCGGTGGGTCAGGAAGCTGAAAACGCCGAGCAGAAGGGCGAAGAGCGGCAGCAGAAACCCGCCGAGATTGATCAGGCTGGCGGAGGTGCGCACGAAGTCCTGAAAGCCGGTGTATCCGGAGGTGATCATCCCGAAGTACGCGACCGCCAGGCTGAGGGCTGCGAAGAGTGCGGCAAATGAAATGACCCACCGGTTGCGACGGTGGAGGGTAAACTCCTGTCGCGCTATTTCTAAAACCGCCGAGCTCACTGCGCCGCCTCGTCCGCGGTGTGGGCGCCGCTCACCTTGAGCATGCCCAGGGGTTGGCCGCCCGAGCTATTTTCGATCGGGAAACCGGCTCCGGGCCGGGTGGCCATGAATCGAAGCTCTATCTCAGCACCGGTCGCGGAAACGGTGGTCGGTTCGATCTCCGGGTAACCCTTGATGGTCCAGGTGAGGTCCTCCTCGAGCGCTTGACCGGAGGCACGCCAGAGCACGATGTCCCCCCTGTTGGCCATCACCACCTCGGGATCCATGCCGGCGGGTCCGAAGACCGTCTCGATCACGCTGTCGGGCTCTCCCCGGAGCACGCGGTATCCGGTCCAGTCGGTGACGATCTCGTCGTCGTGCTGCCGCATGTCGTCGGCCGCCACCACCGAGTTGAAGCAGATCACTCGGGCGTTCATGACCGTCGGCACGTGGTCGGTGAGGAGGAAGGCGGTTTCGACCGCCGGCGAAAATGTCCCATCACGGTAGTCGGCGAAAAAGACCGCCTCGGGCGGCGCTTGACCCGCTTTCCGAAGAGCATCGTGCTCGGCCAACAGACAACCGGGGGAGCAGAAGGGCACGAAATCTCCTCCCTCGATCCAGCCGGCGGCTTCGTTGACGCGATCGATCACCATGCCGCAGCTCGCACAGCCGTCGATGCCGGCCACGACCTCGGGCGTCGGCTCCCCGCCGCAGCCGGCGATGACTGCGCAGAACGACGCGATCACGGTCAATCGGAGTGTCGTCATCCAACGACGATCGCAGATCTTCATGGTGTGTCTCCTCCGCCATTGAAGTGGGTGTGGACCAACGATTCCCACCCCGGCGCCTCGGTGTGGAACTCCTCGATGGTCCCACCGGCGTTCTCGATCGCCCGAATGACATCCAGCCGGTTCTCGGGCGGGGCCCGGAAGGAGACGTGGGTGGCGTTGCACTCACGGACTTCGGCGCCCGCTTCTTCCGCTGCCCGGACGATCGCGTCGTCGATGCGGTCGAGGACCACCCGCACCGTGGTCTGTCGGGTGACCTCCGCCTGGAATGCCGCGACAGGCTCGAGGGTCACCAGCTCGCCA
>JAIVTZ010000735.1:0-2075 GCA_049188105.1 Deltaproteobacteria bacterium
AGCTCGACGCCGTCATCAGCGGTGATCGAACCCGCCTCGACGGGGAGGAGGTCCCAGCCGGCGAGCTCGTCGCCGGACTCCCACAGCCGCCTGACGACCGGGCCGTCGGCCGCGATCAGATCCACCCGCGGTGGGGTGTCGCGGGTCGACCACTGGTCGACAAGCGTGCTGCCGTCCGGTGACAGCGTGCCGTCGTGGGTGCCTTGCATGGAGTCGCCGAGGGCCGAGATCGCGCCGGTCGCGAGGTTGACGCGGTAGAGATTTCGCTGCCGGGGGTCCTCGCGATTGGCGGTGATGAAGGCGTGGGTCTCGGTCGGGTCAACGCCGAACACATTCTCGATCTGCCACTCACCCGAGGTCAGCCGGCGCTCGAGGGTGCCGTCGGCGGCGTAGAGGTAGAGGTGGCGCCACCCGTCCCGTTCCGAGGTCCACAGAAAACGGCCGTCGGACAGAAAGTGGAGATCGTCGGTCACGTTGATCCAGGCGGGGTCCTTTTCGGTGAGCAGGATGCGGGCCGCGCCGGTGGATGGATCGATCGCCACCAGGTCGAGAACGGTCTGGTCGCGGTTGAGACGCTCGACCCAGACCTCCCCGGCCGGCGTCCAGCCGGCGCGCACCAGGTAGAGGTCACCGGCGCCGGTGTCCATCCACACCGGCTCGCCGCCGTCGATGCCGATGACGCCGAGCCGCACCTTCGGGTTGGCGGTGCCGGCCGTGGGATAGCGCTGGCGTTCGAGACCGGGGTAGGGCATCGAGTCGCTGGTGATCGGAACCACACCCACCGGTCGTTCGTCGAACTGGAGGAACGCCAGGCGGGTGCCGTCGGGCGACCACCAGTAGGAGCGCTCGACGTCAAGCTCTTCCTCGTAGACCCAGTCTGCGACGCCGTTGAGGAGGTCCTGGTTATCGCCGCGGTAGGTGACCCGGTGGCTCACGGCCGTGGTCGGATCGAGCCAGTACAGATCACCGTTCTTGACGAACGCGACTTTCGACCCGTCGGGGCTGAAGGCTGGGTAGATTTCCTGCGACCCGTCGCCGGTGAGGAACCGGGCCTCCCCGGTCGCCAGATCAAAGACATAGAGGTCGCCGGCGTGACCGCCAATCAGCGTCGCGCCGTCGGGCGAGAGCACCGGCGTCGTGCGATGCGACGCCGAGCTGTTGACGTCACTCATCGTTGGCTTCGCGAAGTCAGGCCGTTGCTCGGCAAGGCCCTCCATCAGCGCCGCCCAGTCGGCGAGCTGATCGCGTTCGCCCGTCGTCACGCGTTGTCGCCACAATGTCTTCTCCTCGCCGTGAGACGTGAGGTAGGTGATGTGCTCCCCGTCGGGCAGCCACGTGACACCGCTCAACCTTTCGAGCTCCAGCGCCTTGTCCTCGAATAAGGCCTCGAGACTCAGCGTCTTGATGGGTTCCTGGGCCGTTGCGAAAATCGGGACCAAAGCGAGAGCGAGCAAAGAAAAAATTCGGCGCATGCCTTCCTCCATTTGATCTGCACTCCCTAGAAACTCCGGGTTTCTAGGGAGTGCAGATCATTCAGTCGTCCTTCTCGTACTCCTCGAGCAGCTCGCGTACGGTGCCGGCGAGGGGAGTGGGGACCATGAAGACCACCTTTCCGGCGCTGGGGTTGAAGCGCATCGGCGACAGGGCGCCGCGGAAGGTGTCGAACTTCTCCGCGCCGGTGGTCACAAAGGGAATGCTCTCGCTCTCGAGCAGCCCCTTGACCACCATGACCTCCGTGGGGTCGGAGGTCTCGAAGACCGGCTCGACATCGGTGTAGTGGGTCTCCTCTCGCGGCGCGCCGGTTGTCGGTGGCACAGTGTCGACGAGGTACTCGCCGCAGACCGGACAGGTCGTCACGCCGGGAACGTACTCACCATGGGTGCCGGTGGCGACAAAGTCGGAGCATTTCGAATTTGGGCAGAACATGATTGGCCCCCGTCCTTCAGCGCGCCTCGGCAAGCATTCGTTCACTCCTCGTTTCGGGTGCCGGCCTCTATCAGGAACCGGCGAACCGATTATGACACTGACGGATCGAGCCAGCCGCGAAGCGGCGACAGATATTTAGCCTGGGGCGT
>JAIVTZ010000736.1:0-2072 GCA_049188105.1 Deltaproteobacteria bacterium
ACTCGTCTTTCGGCAGCTTTGCGGATTTTCGGGACAGGTTCACCGCTGACGCGGCAAGCCAGTTCGGATCCGGTTGGGCATGGCTGGTGAGTGCGCCCTCCGGCCGATTGTCGATCGTCACCACGAGCAACGCCGATAACCCGCTCCGCGACGGTGAGAAACCGCTCCTCACCTGCGACGTGTGGGAGCACGCCTACTACATCGACTATCGCAACGCCCGTCCGGAATACCTCGAACACTTCTGGGATCTGGTGAACTGGGATTTCGTCGCAGAAAATCTCTGACCATCCGATTTTACCGCGGTCCATCGACTCCCGGTAGGCGCGATACCCTTCCGCCATGATCTCGCGGGCGCGGTGAAAGTCGAACCAGCCAATCTCGCCGACCTCGGGCTCCACGGCGCGGAGATCACTCTCGCACAGCTTTGAGAGGTTGTACTGCATGATGTGAAACGACTGCATCATGACCTCGAGCCGGTTCGGGAAATCCACTTTCCGACGCCACAGACGGACTCGATGGCGCTTGAGAAGCGTATCCACCCGCTCGAGGAGTTGCGCCGGGGCCGATCCCTCGAACAACCTGTTCATCATCCGTTTGCCCATTTGACCCGGCATCGGTGGACGCAGGACGTTGACCGCCAACACGGGAGCATCCGCGAGGCGCGCGGCGACCGTGGCCGGGACCGGCGTCACCATCGCCCCGTCGACGAGAGTACGGCCGTCAACAGTGACGGGCGATAGGATCCCCGGAATCGCTGACGAAGCGCGAACCGAATCCGCGAGATCGCCGGTTCTCAGGACCACCTCGTCTCCACTGTCGAGATCGCAGCAGACGGCGGCGAAGGGCAGATCGAGCTCCTCGATGGACGTCTCACCAATGGTCTCGCGGAGGAGATCGGAGAATGCGGCACCGCCCGGCGAGCGAAGCATGATCCGTCCCAGACGCGACCAGTCGACGGCTGAGAAAAACCCCTCCATCTCGCGCGCGGTCATACCGCGCGAAAAGAGAGCGCCGACGATTGAACCCATGGAGGTACCGGCAATGGCCGCGACCTCGATCCCATCCTCCTCGAGGCCACGCAGCACACCGACATGAGCGAGCCCCTTCGCGGCTCCGCCACCGAGCGCCAGGGACACTCGAGATTCAACCACGATCAGAGTTTAACCGATTGAGTTGAGAGTTGAGAGTTGAGTTCATCATCGCTACCCGGTTGATCGTAATGGCCGGTCCTTAACTCAAAACTCTCAATTCTAAACTCTTAACTTCCTCCCGAGACCCTTGCCTCGAATCCTGCTATATTGATGGGCTATGACCTCGGACCCCACACCCGGCCGGAAGGGCAGCGCCCGGTCCGGTCTGTTTGAAATTCACACCGGCGAGGTGCTTGGAAAGCTACCGCGTGGAATCGCGGAGCGTGGCTACTACCTGTACCAGGACAGGCGGGTAGCGAGGATCACCTGGACCGGTGAAGATCTCGAGGCCGATCTCGTGTCGCCTGCCTGCACGGTCCGGATCTCCGATATCGGCAACGACGTTTTTCCATCCAGCCAGTGCTCGGTGTGTGGGGAGCAGGATGCACCGTGCTTTCACGCCACGGCCACCCTCCTCCAATGGCTCGATATTCGATCGACCATGCAGCGCCTCGGCCCCGGTGCTATGTGGCGCGCCAACTCCCGCCACCCGTTTATCTCACCCGGCCGTTCGGCAGCTGAACGGGTGGATCTCAGCCATCTGACCGGTCACGACCTACGGTCGGCGCTCGAGCTGCAGCTGTCGTTGCAGAAGACCGGAACCGCGGTTGCGCAACTCGAAGGAAACGATGTCGAGATCCGGATTGCGCTGCCGTCGGGAGACACGCGTTTGGTGTTTTTCACCGCCTCGAACCTTCCCGGCGCCCTTCCGATGCTGAGGTCGCTACCAACGATTCATCTCAGCGGTGAGCTGGCCGACCTCGAGCTGTCGGAGGCGCGGCTGCGGCCCGTGCTCATCACCACGTGGAATGACCAGGGCATCGTGCTCGAGCCCGGCTACCGCCTTGGCAACGAGGTTTCTTCCGGAGGCAAAGAAAAGAT
>JAIVTZ010000737.1:0-2001 GCA_049188105.1 Deltaproteobacteria bacterium
AGCCTGGGGCGTGAGCCCCAGGAACACGGCACGAAAAAACCCTCAAGCCGCGAAGCGGCGACAGACAACCGGAAGATGGTGGCTGCGGCTGACGCCGCAGCCGCGATCTGTCGCCCCCTTTCGGGGGCTTCTGGGTGTTGTGACGCCTGGTACCTGGGGCTCACGCCCCAGGCTATGAGTCTGTCGCGCCTTCGGCGCTCGACCGCAGGCCCAGTCCCTGAACCGAGCCCTGCACCCTGAACCCTGCACCCTGAGCCCTCCGTCCTGCACCCTGCGCCCTTTTCCTCTGCGGAATGGGCCTTTTTGTAACGTTGTTGCGCTTTCCTGACCATAGTCATGCGAATGAAGGAATGCACGGAGATGGGCTGACGGTCCTCGCTGGAGGCGGATGATGCGAGATAGTGGGCGAGAGGGTATCGATTCCAATTGGCGATCGCGGCACGCGGTGCGTATGTTGGCTGCGGTTTTGGTGATGTTGGCGTTGAGTCTGCCGGCTGCGGCAGGCTCCGGGCGGGTCAAAAAGCGCGACAGCGCCATCGACTTCACCGCCAACCTGGACAATGCCCTCGAGCAGGCGCGTGCGGACGACAAACCGGTCTATCTCGCCTTCGGCGCGGTGTGGTGCCCGGTGTGCCGGCATCTCGAGGAGGTCACCCTCCGCGAGCCTCCGATGCAGGCCCTCGCGGATGACTTCATCTGGGTCTTTATCGACATCGACCGCAAGATGAGCCTCGCCCGCGAGTGGGGTGTGGAGGCGACACCAACCATCTTCCTCCTCGATTCGGCGGGCAACTCCCGGCGCAAGATCGTGGGTGGCGCGTCGGCCGAGGAGTTGTCGGCCACGCTGCGTCAGTTCCTCGCCGATCTCGGCACCGACGCGGCGACCGGCGAAGACGACGAGACCAAGGTCTTTCGATACACCCAACTGACGGTCAAACCGAGTGGATATCGCGGCAAGTCAGTCTGTTTCTCGCATGTGGGCTACGGCCCACTGAGCGTTCGCAGCCAGTCCGCATTTCAGTCGCTGCGGCTTGGGATCCTCCCGCGGACGCCCTCGACCCTCGGCCGGGGTCAGCAGCAGGTGCGGGTGGGCGCCACGTGGGCCAATACCTGGAACGTCGACGGCGGCAGCTTCGACCCCGAAAATGGTGATCTTGGGCCCTATCTGCTCGACTACGAGAGCCTTGACGCCAACATCAGCTACGCCTACGGTCTCAGCGACACCTTTCAAATCGAGGCGGAGTACGAGCAACGGTGGCGCTTCGGTGGGGGAATGGACGGCTTCATCGAGAGCTTCCACGACCTCTTCGGCCTCGGCCAGGGCGGGCGCGACGAGTGGCCGCGAAACCAGACCAACATCTTCATCGATCCTCTGAACGGTGATCCGCCGGTATCCCTGGCGGGAGGCGAGGTGAGCGGTACATTTGCCCGCAACCTTCTTGTTACCCTGCAGCACAACGTGACCTGCGGCACCGCCAAGTGGCCGGCTCTGTCGTGGGCGGCAACCGGACGCTATTCCCTGGGTAACCCCGGCGATCTCGAGGGCAGCAATTTCGACGTCTCGTTGTCGGTGGCCGCCTCCCGGCGCTTCGGCAAGTTCTACGTCTACCTCACCCTCGGTTATGCCTGGTACGGCAGTGATACCGTTTTCGGTCTCGAGCTCGAGACCACTCAGGCGACGGTCCTCGCCGCCGCCGAGTGGCGCTTCAAGCCGCGGATGTCGTTCGTTCTCCAGTACCTCGGCACCCAAGGTGTGGCCAAGGACCTCGGAGTGTTCTCCGACACCTCCAACGAGATCGCCCTCGGCTGGAAGTGGGAGCTTCGTGAGGCCGGGGTCCTGGAGATCGGGCTGTTGGAGAACATCGTGTCCTTTGACAACAGCCCGGACTTTGGAGTGCACGCCGCGTTCACGCAGAGGTTCTAGCCCGTTCTCGTCCGGAAACGGCGCTTTTTGGCAATCTCGGCGTCAGGCTGCGGATTTTCTTGTGCGGCGTACAGGAG
>JAIVTZ010000738.1:0-2064 GCA_049188105.1 Deltaproteobacteria bacterium
CTCATCATCACCTTCACGCTGATCCCGATCCTCAAGCTGAACGGCAAGCCGCTGATGCTCCTCGATGTCCCGAAACGCGAGTTCACCTTCTTTGGCGCCACCTTCCTCCCCACCGACACCTTCCTCCTGATGCTGTTGCTCTTCAGCATCTTTATCGGCATCTTTTTGGTCACGGCGGTCCTCGGGCGGGTGTGGTGCGGCTGGGCCTGCCCGCAGACCGTGTACATGGAGTTCGTCTACCGACCGCTCGAAAACTGGATCGAGGGAGGACGAACCCGCCAGTTGCGGCTCGACGCCCGGGGGCCCGACGGCCGCCGCATCCTCAAGTACGTGGTCTTCCTCGCCGTCTCGGCCTTTCTCGCCAACACCTTTCTCGCCTACTTCGTGGGTTGGGATCGGCTGCTGAGCTGGATGTCCGGTTCGCCGGCCCGGCACCCGGGGGCATTCCTGCTCATGGCCGGAACCACCGCCCTGATGTTCCTCGATTTCGCCTGGTTCCGTGAGCAGACCTGCATCGTGGCCTGCCCCTACGGCCGCTTCCAGTCGGTGCTCCTCGACCGCCGGTCGCTGATCGTCGGCTACGACGCCGGCCGCGGCGAGCCCAAGGCGCCGTGGCGCAAGAAGGAGGAGCGGACGGCGGGCGACTGCATCGACTGCCGGCTCTGCGTGAGCGCCTGCCCGACCGGCATCGACATCCGCGACGGTCTGCAGATGGAGTGCATCCACTGCACCCAGTGCATCGACGCCTGCGACGAGGTCATGGACCGCGTCGGCCTCGACCGCGGCCTCGTCCGCTATACCTCACAGGCCGAGCTCGCCGACGGCAAGAGCTCCTTTCTGCGCCCGCGGGTGGTGGTCTACTCGGCAATCCTGGCGATGATGCTGGGCGCCTTCGCCTTTTCCCTCGCCGGCCAGAGCACTGCCGACGTCACCCTGCTGCGCGGGCTCGGCGCCCCGTTCGCGATCCTCCCCGACGGCAGGATCTCGAACCAGATCCGGATCAAAATCGCCAACCGTTCCGAGGAGGAGCGGTCCTACCTCATCGAGCTCGCCGGCGGCGACGGCCTCGAGCTGATCGCGCCCGAGAACCCGCTCACCGTGGCGCCGGGCGAGACCGAGATGACCGCGGCCTTCATCACCGCACCCCCTTCGGCCTTCAGCGACGGCGAGGCGCCCGTCGCGCTCACCATAGGCGACGGCATCGACTTCACGAAGGTGCTCGACTACCGCATCCTCGGGCCGGCCGCGCGCGGGAACGGCGGCGAAGGGAGTGGGCCGTGAAAAAGGGAAGCCTGTGGCCGTGGATCATCGCCGGCGCTCTCGCCCTCCACGTCGTCGGCTCGCTGGTCATGGTCTTCGTGGCAACCTCGAACCCGTCCTATGCGGTCGAGGAGGACTACTATCAGAAGGCGCTCCACTGGGACGACAAGCGCGCTCAGGACCGCACCAACGAAGAGCTCGGCTGGTTCGTCGAAATCGCCGTCCGGCCGGCTGCGACGCCGGGTGAGGAGCCAACCCTCGAGGTGCGCCTTGCCGACGCCGGCGGTGAGCCCCTCGACGGCGCGGTGGTGGCGGTGGAGACCTTCCACAACGCCCGCGCCGACGACATCCTCCGCGCCCGCCTCGACGCCGTCGGAGAGGGCGTCTACCGCACCACCCTGCCGATGCGCCACAACGGCCGCTGGGAGCTGCGGTTCACCATCACCCGGGGCACGGATCGATTCACCCACACCGAGACCAGGCACCTGTATGTGGAGCGGGGGCGGTGATGCGGAGAAATTTCGAATTTCGAATTTCGAATTTCGAATTTGCCATCGCCCTCCCCTATTCTTCCGGGTGGTTGTCTGGAAATTCGAAATTCCAAGAGCCTCCTGCAAAACTCGTGGCTGTCAGTCTTACCGTACTCACCGGCGGCGAATCTGAAGGTGGGCCAAGGCCCACCCTACTTCGGACCCACAATTTGCGCGGGCTTGTAGGGTGGGCTTCAGCCCACCTTCAGAGTCCTTCTCGTATCTTTGGCGATTCGGAAGGCTACGTTATTGGAAGCGGGCACCCTGCCACTGC
>JAIVTZ010000739.1:0-2056 GCA_049188105.1 Deltaproteobacteria bacterium
CGGCCTTTCAGGTCGACTGGGGGGACGAACCATGGCCGCAACTGACGGGCCGCTTCGAGAGCATGGATCTCGAGCTCGAGGGACAGCCGGTGCACCTGATCGAGCCCGCCGATTTCGTCCTCGGCCCACAGGGTTTCAGTGTTCCCGGGCTCCAACTCCGTGCCCGAAATCACGATCTCTTCGTGCGCTGGACCATCGATGCCGATGGACAGCTCAGCGGAAATCTCGCCGGCACCATGGACACCCTGATCCTGCGCTTCCTCCTCCCCGACTGGGAGCCGGCGGGACGCGCCACCGGGGTGGTCGAGTTTCTCGGCACCATCGACCAACCCCTCTTCGAGGGGATTGCTGAGGTTGAAAAGGGGTCGTTCCGGCTTCCCGGCACGCGCACCATACTGTCTCAGGTCACCGGCACGGTGCTCCTGTCATCCGGCGATGTGCAGCTCGAGGGGGTCGATTTCCGAATCATGGGCGGCCGTGGGCGGTGCAGCGGCCATATCAGAGAACGGGATGAGAGCATCGTTCTTTCGCTCGCTGGTACCGCCAGCGGCGTCCGCTTTGAGCCTCTCCCGAACCTCAACGCGCGAGTGTCCGGGGACTGGCGTCTTTTCGGTCCCGTGGACGATCTCACATTGTCCGGCGATCTCAGAGTCGATCGCATGAGCCTGTCGACCAAGGAGGATCTGACGACCATGCTCCTCGGGTGGGTGGGCGGCGGTAGTGGTACGGCGAGTGAGGGCGGTCTCAACCTCAACCTCCATGTGGAGGCCGAGGAGACCATCGATCTTCGAAACCCGTTCGTTCGTCTCACAGGGTCGGCATCCCTCGATGTCTCCGGAACCTCCAACCAGCCCGGCTTGATCGGTCAGGTCGAGTTCGTGGACGGTGGCGAAGCAACCCTGCTTGGCAACCGGTACGAAATCGAACGCGGGAGTCTGAACTTCTCCAATCCCGAAACCATCGAGGTCTTCCTCGATCTGCAGGCGTCAACATGGGTCCAGGAGTTTCAGATCACGGTTCGGCTCTCCGGCACCATCGACCGGTTCGTTTCCACCGCGACATCCACCCCGCCCCTGAGCACGCCGGAGATCTACTCGCTGCTCGGCGTCGGTCATCGCGGGAGAGGTATTGGGAGCAGCGCCATGGGGCTCGGTCTCGCCTCCTCGATCCTCTCGAGCGAGCTCACGTCGGTGTTCAAACGCCGCGGCCAAATGGTCTTGCCCGTCGACCAGGTGCGGGTCGACCCCTTTGCCGCCGATTCGACCGGCAACCCCACAGCCCGGGTGTCGGTCATCAAACAGATCACGCCTGCGTGGACCGTCATTCTCCAGTCGACCCTGTCGGGGGAACGGGAGCAGCTCGTGGTCAGCCGCTGGTACCTCGCGCCGGGTCTCTTCATCGAGGCGGCTCAGCACGAGGACGGGACGTTGTCGTTCGACCTCAAGATGCGGCGTCCCTACTGATGGTGCCTCGGTGATTTCTTTTCGTTCGGCTCCCGCATTCATGCACCGCCCACTCCTGCTGCCTTTCGCGATCGCTCTCCTCCTGATTCCGATCTCCGCCGCTGCCATCGAAGGTCCGATCGTGTCGAGCGTCCGAGTCGAATCCACCGGTCCCGTGGACGAGACAGCCATCATCGAAATACTCGAGCTCGAGGTCGGCAGACATCTCGACAAGCAACGCCTGCGAGATGTCATCATGACGCTCTACGCGGGTGGGGACGTGGAATGGCTGCGGGTCGAGTCGGCCGAAACGGCCGAGGGCGCCGATGTCGTCATCTACCTCAGTTTCCGATCGCGTTTGTCGCAGATCAACGTCCATACCAAGAGCCCGATTCTGAAGGTCAAGATCCACAGGTGGCTGCAACTCGAACCCGGTGACCCTGTTCCCGTGGGCGGGATCGAGGCGAGCCGGAGGAGGGTGGAGCGCCGGCTTCACGACCGCGGTTATGCCGACGCGACGGTCGAGGCCTACCTCGATTTCAACCGCAAGGCCAACACCGTTGCGGCCGAGTTCGTGGTTGTGGCTGGGCCCCCTCAGGTGCTGGCCGCAGTGG
>JAIVTZ010000740.1:0-2050 GCA_049188105.1 Deltaproteobacteria bacterium
CCGGGTAGGGATTCCCGACTTGGAGGAGGGACGTTTTTCGAGACGCTACCGCGAGAGGATGCCAGGCACGCCGATTCGCGGCGAATCGGGATGCCAGGCACCTCCGGTGAACGCGAACCGTTTCCCAAAGCGATTCCGAAAATTCGAAATTCGAAATTCGAAATTCGAAATTTCTCGTTATTCCTCGGGACAGAACAGTGCGAGCACCTTGCGAACGTAGTCCCTTGTTTCCTTGTACGGCGGGATCCCGTCATACCGTTCGACGGTCGTGGCGCCGGCGTTGTAGGCGGCGAGGGCGAGGGGCAAAGACTCGAATCGGTCGAGCATCGTCCGCAGGTGCTCGGTGCCGCCACGGAGGTTCTCGGTGGGGTCGAAGACGTCATCGACCCCATGGTCGGCTGCCGCCGCGGGCATCAGCTGCATCAAACCGGCGGCGCCCGCGCGTGACACCGCCTGCGGGTCGAACGCAGACTCGGTCTGGATCACCACCGCCACCAGCCACGGGTGGAGATCGGCGGCACGGGCGGCGATGGTGACGGATTCCTGAAACGGCAGGTCTCGAGGCAAGGGCTGGTTACTCCAGACGTATGGGCAGTCAGCATTTTCGAACCCGTCGCTGGTGTCGTCCTCCACCTCGTCGGCGATGACCCGGTCGATCCGCAGCGCCGGCACCCGGAGGGTTCCTCCGCCCTTGAGGTCGAGGACGATCTCGGAGCCCTCGAGCCGCGCATCGGCGACCTTGAGGACGCGACCGTCGACGAAGACCGCCAGCTTTGCCGCTGCCGGCGCGGACCACAACATAGCCCCAATCAGAAAAATCGCAGCGGCGAAGATTTCGAATTTCGAATTTCGAATTTCGAAATTACATCCCTCCGCCCCATCTCGGGGGTGTGGCCGAGAAATTCGAAATTCGAAATTCGAAATTCGAAATTTCATGCGCGCGGGTGTTTTTCGTCGTACAGCCGGCGCATGCGCTCGCGCGCGACGTGGGTGTAGATCTCGGTCGTGGTCAGCGAGGCGTGGCCGAGCATCATCTGAACCGATCGCAGGTCGGCGCCGTTCTCCACCAGATGGGTGGCGAATGAGTGGCGAATGATGTGCGGGCTGACCTGAGAGCTGATCCCCGCGTTGGCCGCATGGCCGCGGAGGATCTTCCAAAATCCCTGGCGGGTGAGAGGGCCGCCGCGGTGGTTGAGGAAGAGCTGTGGGAGGCGGCGCTGGTTGAGCTTGGAGCGGGCGTGTTCCAGGTAGTCGTCGATCGACGAGATGGCGCTGCGGCCGAGGGGAACCAGACGTTCCTTGCGGCCCTTGCCGATCACCCGGACGAATCCGGGATCGAGGCGCACCCGATCACGTGTGAGCCCAACCAGCTCGGATACGCGAAGACCTGTTGCGTAGAGGGTCTCCAACATGGCGAGATCGCGCAGGCCGAGGGTCGTCGAGGTGTCGGGTGCGGCAAGCAGGGCGTCGATCTCGTCCGATGAAAGGGCGTACGGCACCGTCTGCCATAGGCTCGGCGAGCGGAGGTTGGCTGTCGGGTCGGCGGACAGGACCTCGGTCCGGACGAGGAAGCGGAAGAAGCCGCGCAGCGTGGAGAGGGCCCGTGCGGCCGACCGCGGCGACAGGCCCCCGTCCCGGCGCGCGCCCAGGTAGTTCCTTAGGGCCGCCCTTTCGACCCCGTCAAGCTGGAGACTCTGGCCGACGAGCCACGCGTTGAACTGGGTGAGGTCGCGGTGGTAGGCCTCGATGGTCCGCGGGCTCAGATTGCGCTCCACCGCGAGATGGGCGAGGAACTCGTGGATGTGATGCTCCGTCGAACGCTCCATACCCGTATCGTACCCTTCCCCACCTCCCACCCGCCCGCCCTCAGGAATCCACAACGTGGGCGATGACGCCCCCGTCGCAGATTCCTGACGTGTAGGAGCGGTTTCCGTGCTTTTTTGGCTGCAACAACCTATAATATAGGTAATCCAGTTATCTGGAGGTGGAAGGCGAAGCCTTCGGGGCCCTTCGGGGCCTTTTTTATTTGGCGGTTCAGGGAAGCCACTTG
>JAIVTZ010000741.1:0-2050 GCA_049188105.1 Deltaproteobacteria bacterium
CGCCAATGGCGCTGTCACTACGGGCCTCTGCTGCGGCCCGCGATACGCCGCAATCTGGCGGTCGCGAGGGAGCGTTCCGGCGAGGATCTTCCAGCCTGAAGACCCCGATTCTCCGGGGCGACATTGCCCGTGAGTGCCCCCTCTGACGATGTTTGGGCCAGAGTCATCCACTCACAACAGTCATTCGTGCTCCCAAAATCGTCAGAGACGGCACGTCCGGTCAGCATTCGCGACAGCGCCACGCCGACTGGGGCTTCCCGGTGGAGGATTCAAGCTGGGGGACGTCAAATTCGAAATTCGAAATTCGAAATTCGAAATACCTCGAACTCTTCTCGTGGTCGGTGGCCGCTGCTCGGTATATCCTTATTCCGCGGGAGGAGTTCGTCATGCGTATCGCCGTCGCCCAGCTTGACTACACCATCGGCGCCTTCGAGGCCAACCTCGAGGCCATGACCCTGGCGGTGGAAGAGGCGCGGCGCGCGCTGGTCGATCTGGTGATCTTCTCCGAGCTCTCCACCATCGGTTATCCGCCCGGCGACCTCCTCGAGCGGCCGGACTTTATCGACCGCAACCTCGTGCAGCTGGAGAGCATCGCCCGCCTTTCGGACGACAACCTCGGGATCTTGGTGGGATTCGTCGATCGTAATGACTCCGGGACCGGCAAGGCGCTGTACAACGCGGTGGCTCTGTGCGAAGGCGGCAGAATCGTTGATCGCTACCGCAAGTGTCTGCTCCCCACCTACGACGTCTTCGATGAGGCGCGCTACTTCGAGGCCGGGGTCGATGTGCGCCCAATGGACTTTCGTGACGTCAAGATCGGAGTCTCGGTGTGCGAGGACGTGTGGGCCGATCCCGACCTTGACGGCCACAGCCTCTACTACCGCGACCCGGTGCTCGAGCTCATCCACCGCGGCGCCCGCCTGCTGGTCAATCTGTCGGCGAGCCCCTTCGTGCTCGGCAAGGCCGGGGAGCGACGCGAGCTGATCCGCCGCTACGCCGAGAACTCGGGGCGATTTTTCGTCTATGCCAACCAGGTCGGCGGCAACGATGATCTGGTCTTTGACGGTCACTCCATGATCTTCGACGGGCGGGGACGGGTGGTGGCGAGAGCGCACGACTTCGAAGAGGATCTGCTCATCTACGAGGTGCCCGACGAGGCTCTCGGTGATGCGCGGGGCGTTGAGGGCGCGCTCGGCGACATCCGTCCGGTTGCCGAGTCCACCGAGGCCGAGGCGCTGGCAGCGCTCGAGCTCGGCCTCCGCGACTATGTGAAGAAATGCGGCTTCGACGGTGTGTTGTTGGGGCTGTCCGGCGGCATCGATTCGGCGCTCACCGCGACCATCGCCGCGCGCGCTCTCGGCTCCGACAAGGTGCTCGGGGTCGCGATGCCGACCCGCTACTCGTCACAGGGCAGCATTACCGACGCCGAGGCGCTGGCCGACAACCTCGGCATCGCCTTCCGGGTGATCCCGATCGACAAAATCTTCCAGTCCTACCTCGACGAGCTGGCACCGGTGTTCAGCGATGTCGAAGAAGATGTCACCGAAGAAAACATCCAGGCCCGCGTTCGCGCAGCGGTGCTGATGGCAGTGTCCAACAAGTTCGGCCGCCTGCTTCTCGCCACCGGCAACAAGTCCGAGCTCGCAGTCGGCTACTGCACCCTGTACGGCGACATGGCGGGAGGGCTGGCCGTGATCTCCGACGTGCCCAAGACGTTGGTCTACAAATTGGCGCGCTTCCTCAACTCCGGTGGCGAGGTGATCCCGGAGTCGACGATCGACAAACCGCCGTCGGCGGAGCTGCGCCCCGGCCAAGCCGACCAGGACTCGCTGCCCCCGTACGAAGTGCTGGACCGGATTGTCGAGGCGTGGGTGGAGGAGCACCGGTCGGTCGAGGAGATCATCGCCGAGGGTCTCGACGAAGGCGCCGTCCGCGAGGTCGTGCGCCTGATCGTCGCCAGCGAGCACAAGCGGCGCCAGGCCGCCCCAGGCATCAAGATCACCGCCAAGGCCTTCAGCGTCGGCCGCCGCTACCCCATAGCCGCCAAGTA
>JAIVTZ010000742.1:0-2044 GCA_049188105.1 Deltaproteobacteria bacterium
CGGGCAGTTCTTCGATCCACGTGGGGTGCTCGTCGCTTCGGTGGCGCAGGAGGGGCTGATGCGTCCCGTGGACCCGAGCTGACCGGGCTCGTCGTGTTGCCGAAAGCGCGGCCGTGATCAGCGCACGACGTCCAGCACTTGCCTCGGGGTCATAACCCGGCTGCGCGGCAGGTCGTCAGGCGCCTTCCGCAACCACAGCATTGAAACCACCTCACGCCCGTCGCGGAACGGAAGACGTTCGGCCTTCCGCTCGAGCTCTTCGAGCAACCTCCGGCCGGTTCGCGGCGAGGCCCACTTCACCTCGCCGACGAGCAACCGCTTTCCCGAAGCGTCTTCGGCGACGAGGTCGATTTCGAGCGGTTTGCGGTCCAACCCAGCCCCCCACCACCGGCGTGCCTTGCCCCACCCGACGTTGCGAGGACGCATCAGGGGGGCGCTGCTACGAGCGACGTCCTCCCAGACTCCGCCGACATGATGTCCCATCGCCGCCGTGATCTCGTCGGCCACCACATCCAACTGTCGCGCCTCGAGCCTCGAACGGTTGGGCTCGACGAAACGAAACCAGAAGCGAAGGAACGGGTCACTGATGCGGTACAGCGTCCGCTTGCTGCCTCGCAGAGGCTCGCCGAAAGGAACCTCGCGCTCCACCAGGTCCATCTCCATGAGCCGCTGCAGCGGGCGACCCAGCGATGTCGCCGGCTTGCCCATCCGCCCGGCGATCTCAGACACTCGGTGGCAGCCCCGACCGACCAGGCTGAGAATCGACGCCGCCTGCGTCGTGTCCCGCAGATCATCAAGGAGAAGACGACCCGGCTCATCGTGCAGCACGCCGAGCGGGTCGAGAACGAGGTCGCGCACCGCAGACACCAGTTGGGCATGATCGGCCGCCAGCTCCCAATAGCGCGGGATCCCGCCCCAAACCGCGAACGCCTCGATCGCTTTGACCGGATCTTTGATTTCGAGCGCTTCCCCGATCCAACCCGAGGCGAGCGGTGCGATCTTCATGATCTCTGCCGCGCGGCCAAAAAGCGGTGCGGATCGATCCAGAACCAGACCCTGCATCATGCGCTGCGAGGAGCCGGCCAGAAGCAGGTGGAGGCCCCTGTCGGCGTCTCGGTCGATGTGTTTCTGGAGCAGACTTGGAAGCTCAGGTGCTTTGGCGACCAGCGAGGGGAACTCATCGAGAATCAGCACCGTGCCCCGCGGTGCGTCACTCCACCACCGAGCCAGCAAGGCTTCCCAGTCCGGATAGGTCACACCGTCGAACCCCTCGATCTTGCGGCCGATCTCCGCCGCCAGACTCTCCCGTTGAAGGGCCGCCTCCCGATCGTCGCCGACGAAGAACACCGCGCGCTTGGCCGGCACAGTCTCGCGCAAGATCCTCGACTTCCCGCACCGACGGCGGCCGTAGAGGACTCCCATCGAGCCCTCTTCGCGTCGGACGAGGCGCTTCATACGCTTGGCCTCTTCACGGCGATTCAAAAAAGGCAATCTCATGAATTATGTAACTCCAACATTATGTAACTACTGCATAATAACAGATGAGTAGTTCTCACCGCAAGCTCGCGATTCCGGGCGCGCCAACCGTCCTTCTGTCAGGTTGTGATCAGTGGCACCCATGAGTGTTTTAGCGCTTTCCTGCCGGCGAACGCGACACCCCTCGCCCCGCAAACCACCACCGAGAGATCCGAGCTACCTCCTCGGTCATCACCATGGACAACCTCCCAGAACCCCGATTTCACAGGGTCTCCAAACCCAACCCATGTGATGACCGAGGATCTTCCTGGGTCGACGAGTTAGCTGAATCCGACCCCAAATTGTGAGGATGTGATCAGTGGCACCGATCATTCAAAAATTATGAACGTGCCACCCATGATGGCTCGGCAACCAAGGGTGCACCCGTGCGGCAACACATCAATGCGAAGGGTGGTTACCCGGCCTGTTCGAGGTGCCGGGCGATCAGCACCTTGATGAGCGACTGGCGGGGCACGCCGAGCCGTGACGCCTCGCGGTCGAGCGACTCGATCATCCAAACCGGGAAGTC
>JAIVTZ010000743.1:0-2029 GCA_049188105.1 Deltaproteobacteria bacterium
CGCAGTCGTTGTTGCGCTACGTCGAGGAGCACGATTTGCTACAAGCCCGGCGGGACGCCGCGATTCGCCGTCCGCAGCCGACACCCGGTGAGATATGCGGGCTAGCCCGGGGCTGCCGATCCGGTCTTCTCAGTCGATCCGCGATGCGGCGGCCGTCGCAGGAGGCAGTTGGTGCACCGGAAGACGGCCGCTTCGTGGTGCGGTCTTCCCTGCGGACAACTGGCTGACTTGGGCAACAGCCGGGTAGTGGGTGACGATGGTCCGCGGTTGGACCACGTCACCGATCAGCTTGAGCCGGAGCTTCCACAGACCAGCCAGAGGAATTGTGCCGAGACTGGCCAGGCGCTGCCACACGTTCCGGCCGAAGAGCCGACGCGCCCGCTCATAGAGGTCTTTCGATCGCCGTCGCTCCTTCCGATTGACCGCGTTGTACATGATGGCGGGCAGGATCAGACACCACACACGCGCCTTGTCCTTGCTCTGTACCAGTCGTGCTTCGAGACAGGCGTCGCGGGCTCGCAGCTCCGCGAGGTGCTCGTAGCCGCGCACCGCCGTCTCCGCCATTCGAAACATCGAGCTCGAGTTCTCCTCGTAGTCCTGGCGAAAGGCGCGGTTGATCCACATTTCGGCATCATCGTCCGTAAACGCCGGGTGTCGGAAACTGAGACGCTTCTGACCGTGCCACTCCTGAAAGGGCAGATCCGTCCGCAGCAGCCCGCGGCGCTGATGATCGCGATACAGGGCGGTCACCGGCAACGGCGTCAAAAGCATGAACTGCACGAAGTCCGCCTCGAGACCCACCAGATAATCGATGTCCTGCTGGATGTTGTCCGGAGTGTGGTGCTCCATGCACAGGATGCCCGAGGCGAGGACCGCGATTCCGCGGTTCCGCAGGTCCTGGACCAGAGCCCGGGCATCGATACCGTTATTCTTGGCGAAGAGGGACTGACGGCTGCGGCTTTCGAAGCCGATCCACAACAGGTCCACACCGAGACGGACCAGGTTGTCGATGCCGAAGGCTGTGATCGCCTCCGCCGACGAGAAGATGTGGAAGCGGAAGAACCGCTGGTGGCGTTCCATCTCCGACAGCAGCTCGAGAGCCCGTTCGCGGTTCTTGAGGAAGTTCTCGTCCATGACGAAGAAGCTGTCCGTGCCTCGCTCGTCGGCCACGCGGCAGGCGGTCTCGAAAAGGGCCTTGCCGGAGTCGAGGAACGGGGTGTAGCTCTTGCCGAAGAAGTGGGAGGTGGAGCAGAAGCTGCAGCCGTTGACACAGCCTACGCCCGGCACGAGCAGGCTGGCGGCGGTTCCCTTGATGGGAACGCCGAGGATGCTCATCCACTCGGCACTCGGCAGGGCCGGGTGGCGGATCGGCGCATCCGGGTCCTGGCCCAGGTGCTCGCGCATCCAGCGAATCCCCTCGCCCTTGACGACGTGGTCGCAGTCGATCAGCTCCTCGACCCCTTCGATGGCCGCTCCGTGGCCACCGAGAATGATCTCGGTCCGGGGTGCTTTCTCGCGGACGATGCGGGCCATCTCCCGCGCCTTGTCGAAGTTCGGCGTGATGAAGGAGATCCCCACCATGTCGTAGCCGCCCCGCTCGACCTCGCGGGCAAAAACTTTCCTGCTCGGAAAGTCGAGGATCGTCACCTCGGCGTCGATGTTGTCGGCAATGAAGTAGAGCCCGAATGAGCGGTGATGGAAACGGAATGACGCAGGCCCCTGCGCCTTGGTCACCTGGTTGTGGTAGAGCTCCATGATGTTTTCTTTGCGCCCGAACTCGTCGTCCACGCCGAAAGGACCAAAGACCCCGCTCAGCAAAATTTTCCGGGTCCTTTGGTTCTTCCTGCCAACCCTATTCTCATTGTGCAGGCGGGACGCCTGCACCACAAAATCGACCCCGAGCCCTTGTGGTGCGGGCGTCCCGCCCGCACATGCCGGCGTTGATTGAACAGTATTGGGGCTGGATCCCATGAACCACTCCTCGTTCGTTACTCACGGCCGTGATGTCGGCGACCGTCGACGACGAGCG
>JAIVTZ010000744.1:0-2002 GCA_049188105.1 Deltaproteobacteria bacterium
GTAGAAGTCCTCGCCGAGCTCCTTGGCGTAACCGCCCGCGTCCTCGGACGATTCGGCGTCGAGCTCGAACTCGACGAACTTACCGCCGAGACTCTCCACCTGCTCCTTGACCGCCGGCCGGACGTCGTAGGCTTGTACGACCGCGCCGAGCTTCTTGGCCGAGGCAATGGCCTGCAGCCCGGCGACCCCGGCGCCGACCACGAAGACCTTGGCCGGCGCAACGGTGCCGGCTGCGGTCATCATCATCGGGAACATCTTGGGCAGCTCGTTGGCGGCGATGAGCACCGCCTTGTAGCCGGCGATGGTGGCCATCGACGACAGCACATCCATGCTCTGAGCGCGGGTGATGCGGGGCATCATCTCCATCGAGAAGAGGGTGACCCCCTTGGCGGCCATCGCGCTGTTGGACTCCAACTCGGTCAACGGTTCGCACATCCCGATGACGGTCTGCCCATCGCGCAGAAGCTCGAGATCGCTCTTGCCCTGCTCCGGGTTGGCGCCGAGCGCGCGCACCTGAGCCACGACATCCGCGGTCTGGAACACCTCCGCCCGCGAGGAGAGGATCTTGCCCCCTTTGGCGGTGTACTCCTCGTCCAGGAAGCCCGCAGAGTCACCGGCGCCACTCTCGATCACGACCTCGACGCCGGCCTTGGCCAGCTGAGGCAGGAGAGTGGGGACCATGGCGACCCGGGCCTCGTTCGGAAAGCTCTCTTTGACGATCCCGACGATCATGGGTGTCCATCCCTTCTTTCGCGGCCGGGGCCTGATGCCCTGCAGTCGCGGTCTGAGTTTGCAGGAGGCCGGGCAGCGGAGGAGCCTGCCGTAAGCCCGTCCAAATCACCAAACGCCGGTGAAAGGGGCGGGCCGAAACCACCGTCGCAGGATGCTACCACTTCCCTTTACCGAGGAAAAGACTTCTTGAAAAATACTTCACAAGGCCGTAGTTCAGGGTCTTGTCGCTTTCGGTACACCTGAGATGAGCGGTTCGGCCGAATGAGAAATGCGGGCTCGCCGTAAGAACCGCTGGCGTTGTAAACTCCCGGCGATGAAGCACGTCATTGTCACCAGGTTTTCGGTTCCACGCCCCCAGGATCCGGTCAACGCGAACTGCCACGGTGAGCGTCAATGGCTCGAAGAGCGGTTAGAGCTTTTCAGAACGTACTTCGTCCCCAGCGTCGAGCGGCTGGACGTGCCCGCAATTCTCCTGTGCTCGAGCCAGAGCGCGTCGTTCATCGAGGAGCAGACCGCTGATTTCAAGTGGGTGGAGGTAGTCGTCCAAGACGACTGGTACGGTGGATGGAGCGGCGACGGTGACCTATGTGTGACGAGGATGGATTCGGACGACGCCATCCATAAAAATTGGTTTTCCGTCGTGGAGGCCGCCCCTGCTTTCGCCGAGGTCTGTTGCACGAGAGAATTCCTCCGCTACGACGTTTCGACCGGGAAGCTCTGCGCCTACTCCCGCCGACAGCCGTCGCCGCTGGCGGCGTTCCGGGGCGGCCGCAACCCGTTCGCCCACGACCACGTCGAACTCGAACGACGTTACCGGGTGCACCACATCGCCGGACCGTACCTGGTGCAGATCTTCCATGGAGGCAACGTCAGCAGCCGACGCCCGCCGTGGTACCTCCGTCGTCTCCCCCTCGAACGCCTCGAGGAGTTCGGCATCAGGTAGGCGCAGAGTTGCCCGCTTGCCACGGCGTAGCCGCTCGGCGGCGAAGCCGGACCCGCCCACGTCGCAAACACGAAGACACAAAGGCCTGAAGACTACCCAGCCACCAGCGCAAGAAGCCCACAGATCACACGGATGAACACAGATGGTTTCTTTGATGCGGTTCGGGTCAGTTGGCTCCTTGGGCGAGCCGAGACGGCCCACCGGTCCGGTTTTTCACCGCAAAGACGCGAAGACGCGAAGAAGTTGTCGTTGATGTGATGCGTCAGTACCGAGATTGACGGCGGAACAGCCGGCGATCTGACGATCGCCGACCACCGGTGGGAAGCA
>JAIVTZ010000745.1:0-2001 GCA_049188105.1 Deltaproteobacteria bacterium
CAGGCGAGACGGCTGCACCACAAAACCGACGCGGGAACTTTGTGGTGCAGGCGTCCCGCCTGCACATTCCGGCGATCATGGAAGAGTAATGTGTGAAAACCTGTCAAAAGAAACTCCCGAGTTTCTCTCTCCTGAGTCGAACCGGCCGTGGATCGTGAAACGCTTCTCACCTCTGCTTCTGCAACCGCTCGATGCTGCCGTCCTCGCCGTCGTAGTCCTCGATTTCGACATGACCGTCGGCGTCGATGCTCAACGCTGCCGCCACGTGGAGGCTGCCCTCGCCGCGGCCGAAGGTGTCGGTCTCGAACTCGACGATCCCAAAGGGGTAGTCGAGCGACTCCTCACCGAATGTCGTCTCCTCCACCTGAATCCTGCGCGCCGTGAGGAAGAGATATCGATAGCCCTTCCCCTTCGGTTCGGCCACCACCAGCGCAACCGGCATCTCGAGGGCTCCGAGCCGGAGCTGGCCGTCCCTCCGCCCGGTGAGGGCCGACAGCAGCGCTTCCTGTCCGCCCTGTTCGAGCACCTCGGCCAGCCGCTTCGCCTGCTCGACCGACGTGAATCGGTTGGCGATGAAGGTCACCGGCATACGCCGCGTGCCCTGAGATCCGCGCATCACGGCGGTGGCGGTGAACTCGCGGCCGGGCTCGTCGGCAAAAGCGGGCGGCAGAGTGACGACAATAACAACCAAAACGGACAGTGCGAACAACCGATTTTTTCTCATCCAATTCTCCCGAACTTCAGCTCATATACCCGCTCACCCTCAGGAGGATACGTCACACACGCCCAAGAAAGCTATGGTGCCTGCTTCGGCTCGATGGTCGTGAACGTACTCCGGATGAGGTCCTCGTCGGAGCTCGTGTCCCAGCGCACGGCCTGCACCAGATGAGCGACCACCAGGAGCAGGCACACCATCATCAGCAACGACCACAGGGTCGCGCCTATGCCGGGCTTGGTTTTTTTCTCAGCTTCTGCCATGCGGTCCTCGCGATCCGTCGGGTGTTGTCGAAGAGACCTTCGGTTGCGTTCTTGTGGAGCGGACACAGGTGGCGGCACCAGGGTCGGTAGAGGAAGAGCGACGACAGCAGGATGATCGCCAGCAGCGCGAACTGGAAGTTGCTGCCCTCGAGCGCGAACGCCGTGCCGAAAATCTCGTAACTGGAGAGACCGGGGTTGCGGTAGATCAGCGCCAGGCTGATAGCCGCCAGCGTCAGCAGTCGCTGCGCCCACAGCAGCACCTTGCTCCACCGCAGTTTTTTGGGTTTCGCGCCGCCGATGGTGGCGGCGATCTCCTGCAGCGCGCCGAATGGGCAGAAGTCGTAGCAGTAGACGTTCCACTCCTCGGTCGCCTTGAAGAGCAACAGACCGATGATGAGGATGTACCAGAAGATGTGGGTCTGCCACTCGGGCCAGTAGCCGATGAGCACCATGTTGATGTGGGCAAGTACGAAGGGCGAGTTGAACAGGAATCCCAGGAAAACCAATCCGCCGAGCAGCGTCGTCCAACGGAGGACGGTGCTCACCTTGCCCTTGATCCGGCGCCGGCTCACCGCGATCGTGAACAACAACATGAGCACGATCTCGGGCAGACCGAAGACCACCCGTCTCTTCTCCGGAGGCACCTCGAGCTCAAGAAACTCTCCGGCAATTTCACGAGCAGCGCGGTGCACTGACTGGGTCATCGCGCGAGAGGTGTAAGTGGCGCCGCTGAACCCGTCCACATCGTCGCCGAGGATGATGGGGTCCCTGCCCGTCTTGCCCACCAGTTGTGTGAGGAATCGACCGTCGACGACCGTGCGGAAGAACGAGGGCGTCTCGCGGTGTTCGACAACAGCCACACTGTCCACAACACCATCGGGAGTCATGGAGACCGCCATCGTCAGGGGTCCGCCGTAGCCGCTGGCGGTGCCGGTGGTCACGTAGCCGAGGACCTCGTTCTCATCGCCCAGCACACGGTAGGAATCCCCGTCGAGCTCCTCGAAGCTCTGGGCCTCCGGCCAG
>JAIVTZ010000746.1:0-1993 GCA_049188105.1 Deltaproteobacteria bacterium
CGCTGGCTTGGATTGCTCATTATCGTCCTTCTGGTCGCGGTCGGCTGCAAGAGCAGCATCGGTGCGAAGACCGTCGCGGGGGACCAGTTCAACTACGCGGAAGCGCTGCGAGACGCCTGGAAGGAGCAGATGCTCCTCAACATGGTGGGCCTGCGCTACGCCGAGGCGCCGATGTTTCTCAAGGTGACCTCGGTGATCAACCAGTACTCTCTCGAGGGATCGGTCACCGCAGCCGCTCCGCCCTATGATCTGCAGGCCGCCGCGGCGCCGCCGCTCGGGATCAGCGGGCGCTACTCCGACCGACCGACCATCACCTACATGCCGTTGACCGGCGCCGAGTTCACCCGCAGCGTGCTGACGCCGATTCCGCCGCGCACGATCATGTCGCTCATCCAGGCGGGATGGCAGGCGGATCTCCTCCTCCGTCTCACGGTGCGGTCCATCAACGGCGTGTCACCCGCAACGAGAGTTGGTAGTGTAACCACCGACCCGCGCTTTTTCAGGCTGGTGTCTTTAATGGCCAGGGCGCAGGGCGAAGGCGGGCTCTCCTTCAGGGTCGAGAAACGCGCCAAAGACGATGTCGCCCTTGTCATGATCCGCGGCAGGTCGACCGACGAACTTCAATCCGCCAGGACCGAAATCGCAGAGATCCTCGGTATCGAACCGGAGCTGGGAGAGTACCGACTCGTCTTTGGTCGCCATTCCTCCGCACCGGACGAGATCGCCATGCTCACTCGTTCGATCCTCGAGATGCTGGTCGATTTGGCGCTGTGGATCGACGTTCCACCCGAGCACGTGACCAGCGGCCGGGTTCGCCCGAGACCGGACATGGACGTGATGGAGGAGTTCGGGTTCGAACCGTTGATCAAGGTCCACTCCTCGACGGCTCGGCCGGAGAGCTCGTTCGTCGCCGTGCGCTATGGCGGGCAGTGGTACTGGATCGACAACGACGACTTCCGGTCGAAGAGGACCCTGAGCTTCATGCAGTTGATGTTCTCACTCGCCGAGTCCGGCGGCGGACAGACGGCGCCGGTGGTGACGGTCCAGGCCGGTGGTGGATAGCCGTCCACCCAGGTGCAGGGTTCAGGGTACAGGGTGCAGGGTTCAGGGGCGAGATTGATCGGATGTCGACAGCCAGGTCCCTTTTTCGGTTGAGGATGTCTCCATTGACACCAATATTGAATCCGTGCATGATAAGTGCATGGCTGTCAAAACGATCACCATCGACCTCGAGGCGTATGAGCTCTTGCGACGGCGCAAGCGAGGCGGAGCCTCGTTCTCCCGGGTCATCAAGGAACACTTCGGCGCGCCCCGCAAGGGTCGAGATCTCCTCGCGGCCATCGAGGGGCTAGCGCTCGACGGCGAAACGCTCGAGGCGATCGACGAGCTGATCGCCCGCCGGGGCGACGACTCGGCGGAGGCGCCGGCCCTGTGACCCACCTCGACACCTCGTTTCTCGTCGATCTTCTTCGCGAGACTGCTAAGGGGTCGGACGGCCCGGCACGGCGAAAGCTCGCAGGTCTGGCCGAGGAAGAGCTCTGGGTATCAGTTCACGTCGCCTGCGAGCTGACGGCCGGTGCGGAACTTTCAAGGAACCCACAAGCCGAAAATACAAAGGTCGACACACTGTTGGGCGGCGTTCAGATCGCATATCCGGACGAGCGGTTCGCGCCTGCCTACGGTCGTTTGCTTGCATGGCTGAGGAGACGGGGTGACACCATCGCCACAATGGACCTTCTGATAGCCACAGCCGCCATCGTGGACTCGGCGCCCATCGTCACTCGGAACGCGAAACACTTTAGCCGTGTCCCCGGGTTGGCAGTTATCGATTACCTAAGATGAGCGGTTCTGCCGGATGAGATGTGCCAAACTCTTGATGCTCTGGTGCTTGCGAAAAGCGGACGCATACCCATCGGTATTCGGAGCATTTTCGCAAGTGGCCAGAGCGCAAGAGTTTGGTGCAGATCGCCGGTGAGAATCGCTCATCTTAGGA
>JAIVTZ010000747.1:0-1981 GCA_049188105.1 Deltaproteobacteria bacterium
GGCGACCCAGCGCTCGACGCGCTCGGCCTCGGTCTCGGTGATCATCGGGCCCATGTCGGTGGCCTCGTCGAGCTTGTCGCCGATCGTGTACGCCTTTGTGCGGGCCACGAAATCGTCGCGGAAGCGATCGTAGACGTCACGGTGGATGTAGATCCGCTGCACGCCGATGCAGTTCTGACCGGCGGCCCAGAAGGCGCCCGAGACACAGGTCTCGGCGGCCCACTCGAGGTCGGCGTCTTTCCACACGATGACCGGGGAGTTGGAGCCGAGCTCCATGCCGATCTTCTTGAGGCCGGCGCGGTTTGCGATGTGCTCGCCGGCCTCGAGGCCGCCGGTGAAGCTGACCATACGCACCCGTTTGTCCGACACCAGGGCGTCACCGAGGACCGCGCCGTGGCCGGTGAGGCACTGGAGCACCCCCGCCGGGAGGCCGGCCTCGATGAAGGCTTCGGTTAGCTTGAGGGCCGACAGCGGGGTGACGGTAGCCGGTTTGAGGATCACCGAGTTGCCGCCGGCGATCGCCGGCCCGAGCTTGTGGGCGACCAGGTTGAGGGGGTCGTTGAAGGGGGTGATGGCGAGCACGACACCGATCGGCACGCGCTCGAAGTAGCCGCGGCGGACCTCGCCGCCTGGGAAGGAGTCGAAGGGGATGGTCTCGCCGATCAGGCGCTTGGCCTCCTCGCCGGAGATGGTGAGGGTGTTGACGGTGCGCCTCGCTTCGCCGCGGGCCTCGTTGATGGTCTTCGAGCCCTCGCGGGCGATGGTCTGCGCAAAGTCCTCGAGGTTGTCGGCGACGATGGAAGCGGTTTTGAGGAGCACCTGCGAGCGTTCGTAGGTGGTCATCTTGCGCGCCGTTTCCCGCGCCCCGTAGGCGGTGGCGAGCGCTGTCTGAACGTCCTCGGCGTTCGCGGAGGGCACGGTGTCGATGAGAGAGCTGTCGAAAGGATCACGGACCTCGATGGTGTCGGGGCGATCCACCCACTCCTGGCCGAGCAGCATTTTCATGATGGACTCCCTGCGGCGATGGCGATGAGATCGATGAGGAGGGCAAAGCCGGTCTCGCGCCGTCCCGCGCCGGGGCCGACGATGGTGACGTCGCCCAGCGTGTCGGTGGTGATGGTCATGGCGTTGGTGGCGCCGCCGACGCCGGCGAGCGGGTGGTCGAGGTCCATGAGCTGCGGGGCGACCGACGCACGTACCTCGTCGCCGTCCCGCCACACCCGGCCGATGAGCTTGAAGCGTTTACCTTCGGCGGTCGCGGCTTCGATCTGTGCCGGGGTGATCTCGGTGATCCCGGTGCACGGCGTGTCGTCGGGGGCGAGCGAGGCGCCGAAGACGGTGTTGGCGAGGATGGTCACCTTGGCCAGGGCGTCCCAGCCGAGGACATCGGCGTCGGGCACCGCCTCGGCGTAGCCGAGCTTCTGTGCCTGCTCGAGGGCGGCCTCGTAGTCCAATCCCGCTTCCATTTCGGTGAGGATGTAGTTGGTTGTGCCGTTGAGGATGCCCTGCATCTCCGTGATTTCGGACCCGGCGAGGGTCTCACGCAAGAGGTTGAGCAGAGGAGTGCCGGCCATCACGGTGCCCTCGCCGAGGAAGTCCACGTCGTTGGCCGCGGCGAGCTCCGCCAGCTCGTTGGAGAAGAGCGCCAGGGGACCCTTGTTGGTGGTGGTCACGGA
This sequence comes from Deltaproteobacteria bacterium, assembly GCA_049188105.1. Taxonomy (GTDB): domain Bacteria; phylum Acidobacteriota; class Thermoanaerobaculia; order Thermoanaerobaculales; family Sulfomarinibacteraceae; genus Sulfomarinibacter. Next base: position 1,677 of record JAIVTZ010000747.1, read on the forward strand.
CATGCCGCGCTCGAGAGCGGCGCGGATGTGGTCGGTGGCCGGCTGGCCGGTCTTGATGTCGGTGTAGGTGGCCTCGAGCATGACGTCGGCGTCCGCCTTCGAGATCATCTCCAGTGCGTCCCAGTCGCAACCGCCGTCGGGGTAGTCGGAGATCGAGCGGCCCTCGGCCGCCATCGCCAGGATCTGCTCGAGATCGAGGCCGTCCGGGTTGTGGGCCGAGCCTTTGAGCATGTCGACGATTCCGATGACAGTCCAAGAAAAATCGTGGTCCTCCTCGAGCTGCTCTTTCTTCTCGATCAAAAGCT
>JAIVTZ010000748.1:0-1980 GCA_049188105.1 Deltaproteobacteria bacterium
AATGTCGTTGAGCCAGCCGTCGTTGGTCTCGCCAACCACGGCGTTGACCGATCGCACCTCCTCGTTGCCGGGCTGGCGCAGGGTCCAGTCGACCACGGTCTGAACCGCCGTCCCGACACACAGCGTGTTGGTGAGCACAATGGGCGTCTCGAGATTACCGAGCTCCTGGATCTGGAGGAACCCCGCCGCCTTGCCGAAGGCGTTGGCCGGGAACACTGCCGCCGGCACCTTGAGTTGAAACACATTGCCGCCATGAGGCACGATCGCCGTGACGCCGGTGCGGATGGACCGCCCCTCGATCAGGGTCACGTGGCCCACCTTCACCCCGGCCACGTCGGTGATGGCGTTGAGCGGGCCCGGTTCGAGGATGCCCGGCTCGATACCGAGGTCCCGCAATCTCGGACGCTCGGCTGCTAGAACGACGCAGGGACAACAGCACAGGAGAACGATCGATGCGACGACGCGACGCATTACACCATCGATCCAGGATCGTCCATGGTCGCCTCCCGCACCAGCGCCTCGGCGAGCACGGTCAGAGGGTCGAGCCAGGGCAGATTTGGCGGGTAGCGCTCGAGGACCAGCCCAACCTCGGTGCAGCCCGCAATGAGAGCCGTTGCGCCCTGGCCGGTGACGTCCTGGATCGCCGCCGCGATGGCCGCCTTCGACTCCTCCGACACGCCGTGCAGCTTGACCATGTCCAGGGTGTCCATCACGGCATTCTGGAAGCCAGGCACGATCGGACCCACCGCCTCCAGATGCTGCCGCTCGAGCGCCTCGTGATAGAGCCGGGTTCGCAACGTTCCGTCGGTGGCCAGAATCCCGACGACGGTTTGCTTGCCGAATCCCTGCCGCGCCTGCTTCGCCGTCTCGCCGATCATGTCCACCACCGGGACCTCGACGCTCGCCCGCACCTCGGTGAGGAACGCGTGCGCCGTGTTGCAGGGAATTCCGATCACCTCGGCCCCGGCCCGTTCGAGGCAACGCGCGGTTTCGCAGAGCGCGTCGATCACCGGTTTCAGATTGCCGAAGAGGAGCGCATCGGTGCGGTTGGGGATCTTCGGGTTCGAATCGACGATGATCCGAAGATGGTCCTGCTCGACCGCCGCCGGCGTCAGGCGCATGATCTTCTGAAGTAGAACCGCGGTCGACTCCGGACCCATCCCACCGAGAATTCCTACGATCTTCTGCATTGTTATGACCATTCTAGCCTCAATACCGTTCGTGCAAAAATGCAGCCGAGACGGCCGCACCACAAAAGCGACCTCGGAGCCTTGTCCTCGTGGTGCTTTGTCCCGCCTGCGCATGGCGGAATCAACCGAAGAGCATTGCCTCCAGCTTGTACTTCCCCCATCGATCGTTCATTCTCGTGACTGGAATCAGGAGGCGCTATGGATTTCCAACTCTCCGAAAAGATGGAGGCCGCCCTCGGCCTGATCGACGAGTTCGTCAACGCCGAGCTCGTGCCGATGGAGACCGCCTTCCTTACCAAGAATTTCAGATCCCTGCTGCCGGCGATCGAAAAGAAGCGCGAGATGGTCAAACAGATGGGGCTGTGGGCGCCGGGCCAACCTCAGGAACTCGGTGGCATGGGGCTGGATCTCGTGGACCTCGGTTTGGTCTCCGAAGCGCTCGGCCGGACGCCGCTCGGCCACTTCGTCTTCGGTTGCCATGCGCCCGACGCGGGCAACATCGAGATCCTTCACCTCTACGGTTCCCCCGAACAGAAGGAGCGGTACCTGAAGCAGTTGGTTGCGGGCTCGATCCGCAGCTGCTTCTCGATGACCGAGGTCGAGATGCCGGGCTCGAACCCCGTCATGATGGAGACAACCGCAGTCAAAGACGGCGACGACTACGTCATCAACGGCCAGAAGTGGTACACCACCGCGGCCGACGGCGCCGCCTTCGCGATCGTCATGGCGATCACCGACCCGGAGGCGCCGCCGCACCGGCGCGCGAGCATGATCATCGTGCCCACCGACA
>JAIVTZ010000749.1:0-1964 GCA_049188105.1 Deltaproteobacteria bacterium
CGATGACCGGCCGTGGTGCGGTGGAACGGTTGCAGGAGCGAGAGCGCCTGGCCGAGGAGCTCAGTGGCCGATACCAGGCGTCCTTCGACCAGCTGCCTGACCTGCTCGCTAACCGAGACCGGCGTATGGCCGAGCTCGAGGACGAGGTCCGCAAGCTCAAGCACCAGCTCGCCGCCGGTGATTCCGGCGGCGACGAGATTCGTCGCGAGGTCGATGGCATCGTGGTCCAGGCGCGGCGGGTTCCGGAGATGTCGCCGGCCGAGCTGCGCAATCTCGCCGACACCTTGCGCCAGAAGCTGGGCTCGGGTGTGGTGGTGCTCGGAATGGAGTCGGGCGGCAAGGCGACGCTGCTGGTGGCGATCACCGATGATCTCACCGACCGCGTGCGCGCGGGCGATGTCGTGCGCGAGCTTGCGGGGGTGGTCGGCGGCCGCGGAGGCGGCAAGCCGAACCTGGCCCAGGCGGGCGGCCCCGACGTCGGCAGGCTCGACGAGGCGCTCCGGAAAGCGCCCGACGTCGTCGAGTCCCTGGCTGGCGCCAGCGATTAGGTGTTAGGTATTAGGTATTAGGTATTAGCTCATCGCAGGGACCTCGGAGAACCCGAGGCCTCGTTGCGACTGCGGGCAGTCTCGTCAGAAATGTGATGGAGGACATGAACGTGGATAACGGTTCAAGAATCGCCTTTATCGGCCCCGGCGTGATGGCCGAGGCCATGATTACCGGCTTGATCCGCCAGGGAGTCGTTCCTGAAGATTCGATCGTCGTCTCAGGGCCGAGCGCGGCGCGTGTGAAGGAGCTAAGCGATCGTTACGCCATCCAATCGGCGACCGACAACGCTTCGGCTGCCAAGAATGCGGACGTCGTGGTGTTGGCGGTCAAGCCGCAACGGCTGGACCAGGTGATGAACGACCTTCGTGGATCGGTCAAATCATCGGCGTTTGTTCTTTCGATCGTGGCGGGTGCGACCATCGAAAAGATCGCCACCGGTCTTGTACACGATGCGGTGGTCCGTTCGATGCCGAACACTCCGGCCCAGATCGGAGAGGGGATCACCGTGTGGACGGCGGCAGATGCGGTGTCTGACCAGCAGAAAGAGGCCGCACGGGAGATGTTGAGCGCCTTCGGTGATGAGGTGTTGGTTGACGAGGAGCGATTTCTCGACATGGCCACGGCCCTCTCGGGCACCGGCCCCGCGTATGTCTTTCTGTTTATGGAGGCCATGGTGGACGCGGGCGTCCACCTCGGGTTTTCGCGTCGCATCTCCGAAACCCTGGTCGCCAAGACCATTCGCGGGTCGGTTGACTTCTACTCGAGACCGGACGATCCGTTGCATCTCGCGCGGCTGAGAAACCAGGTGACGTCCCCGGGCGGCACCTCGGCGGCCGCGCTGTACTACCTCGAAAAGGCAGGATTCCGCACCGCCCTGTCACGGGCCATCTGGGCAGCCTACGAACGCTCGCGCGAGCTGGGAGTCGATTCGAGCGCCCATTCGCCGGAATCGCTGCCTCAGACTCCCGAATAGCTGTCCTCCTCTCCTGACCAAAGCGACATCGTCTGTCGCGCCTTCAGCGCTCGATGGGATTGGGATGCACGTCAACCTGGGGCTCACGCCCCAGGCTATCAATCTGTCGCGCCTTCGGCGCTGGCTGGTCAGCCCGTGTGACGAGCCGCGAAGCCGATATTGGAGTCTTCGACGCTCAACAGACCCATATCCATGAGCCGCGAAGCGGCGGCACATCCTTAGCCTGGGGCGTGAGCCCCAGGTTCAACGACGACAAAAACCAGGAAGCCGCGAAGCGGCGACAGACTGACAGCGATTAGCAGTTAGGTATTGGGTATTAGCTCATCGCAGCGTCAGGCAGTGGCGGTGTGATCGACAGATGGTGTGACGACACCCCTTCTTTCGGCACGACGCCTCCGGTTCTCCGAGATCTCTGTGATGAGCTAACAGCTAATACCCAATA
>JAIVTZ010000750.1:0-1958 GCA_049188105.1 Deltaproteobacteria bacterium
GCCTCGCGCTCGAAACGAGCGAGGCGATCGGCGTCCTGAGCCACAGCCACATGGAGCACCTTGATCGCTACATCCCGATCCAACCGCTCGTCGTGCGCCCGGTAGACTACCCCCATCCCGCCCTCGCCGAGCTTGGCGGTGATGCGGTAGTGGCCGAGGGTGGTGCCGATCATGTTCAGTCCTCGGACAGGTTCATGCGGCGCAAGATCGCCCGGTAACGGGGGTCGCCGCGCACGGGGTCGAAGAACGGAAAGGTCTTGATCGGAACGATCAGCGGGTCACGAGCCTCGACTGCCTGGTCCCACCAACGAAACGCCGCATCCCAGTCATCGAGGCCGACGTAGCCGAGCGCGAGCGTCGATGGGGGAATGTAGGCCTTTGTTGCCATCGTCTCCGTCTCATCGAGCAGCTTGCGGGCCTCATCCCGTCTTTCCGCGTGGCCGTAGGCGAGGGCCAGGTATCCGATTGTGACGGGGACCCCGCCCGATAGCTCGCGCGCCTTCTCGAGCGCCGTCACCGCCTCGTCGGGTGCGCTGCTTTCGATGCAGCCCAGGCCGACAACCAGGTGTCCGAGAAAATGAGTCGGGTCGAGCGCGACCATGTGGCGGCCCTCGTCGATCACCCGCGCCGGGCGGCGCCCCAGGTACGCCATGGTGCTGACCCACCAGCGGACGAGTAGAGACAGCGGGTCGTTCTGCAGAACGGCTTTGACCTCGGATGCCGCCTCGTCGATGCGGCCGTGGGGAAGGAGGCCGCTGATCGCATAGCGCAGCCGAACCAGCGGCGACTCCCGATTGAGCTCGCGTGCGCGGTTGAGCTCGCGATCGACCTCCGGCCAGTTGTAGTCGAGCTCCTTGCGGAGCATGCCCAGCAGAGCGTGGGTCTCGGCCAACGTGTCGTCCAGCTCGAGAGCGCGCAGAGCGTGCCACATTCCCTGTGAAAAGGACTCTCGTGGGGGTACGCCACCGAAGAATCCGAGGTACCAGTAAAGCTCTGCGAGCGAATCGTACGCGAGTGCGAAGTTCGGATCGAGCTCGAGAGCGCGCTCGAAGCATGTCTTTGCCTGGGCCATGGCGTCCGGCGTCCCCCTGGCGAAGAAGTACCGGCCCTCGAGGAAGAGGGCGTGCGCCTCGGGGTTGACCTCGGGCCGCCGTTGACCGCGGCCGTCCTGCTTCAGCTCGACCCGCAGCCGCTCGGCGATCGCCTCGGCGAGCTCGTCTTCGAGAGCGAAAATGTCGGTCAGCTCGCGATCGAAGCGTTCGCTCCACAGATGGCTGCCGTCGCTGGTGGTGACCAGCTGCGCCGTGATCCGTACCCGCTGACCCGCGCGCCGCACACTGCCCTCGAGGATATTGCCGACATCCAGCCGTGCTCCGGCCTCGCGCACGTCGAGCTCCATCCGGCCGACGGCGAATGAGGAGGTGCGAGCGATCACCCGCAGCCCGGGGATCCGGGTGAGCACGTTGATGATCTCCTCCGCCAGCCCTTCGCAGAGATAATCGTCCTCCTTGGCGCCGGACATGTTGGCGAAGGGGAGCACCGCGATCGAGGCCCGCTCGCGGTCGGCGCCGGGCATGAGGCACGCCTCGATGGCCGACTTCAGCTCGACGGCCGACTGATAGCGGTCGGCGACGTCCTTCTGCAGGCACCGTTCGACGAGCCGGGCGACCTTCGGGTCGACGCCCGCCAGCGGCGGCGGATCGTCGCGCAGCAGCGCGGCCAGCGTGCCCGTGGCGGTGTCGCCCTCGAACGGCCGCCGGCCGGCCAGCATCTCATAAAGGACCGTACCGAGGCTGAAGAGATCGCTGCGGGTGTCTACAGGGCGGCCCTCAGCCTGCTCGGGAGACATGTATCCGACGGTGCCCATGACGGCGCCCGCCACCGTACCCCCCGGAGTCAGGGTCGCCGTCTCGGCTTCCTCATCCGCGGGCAGCACAATTCGCGCCAGCCCGAAATCG
>JAIVTZ010000751.1:0-1948 GCA_049188105.1 Deltaproteobacteria bacterium
GGGACACCGTTGATCCTGAAATCGTAACCGGCTCGAGGATGGCGACCGGGGTCAGCACCCCGGTTCGTCCGACCTGGATCACGATGTCCGTGAGCCTGGTCGTGCGTCCCTCGGGCGGAAACTTGTAGGCCACCGCCCACCGCACAGATCGCGCGGTGGCGCCGAGGGCGGCCCGTTCGGACGCGCTGTCGACCTTGATGACGATACCGTCGGTGTCGTAATCGAGGTCGTGCCGCTTCTCCTCCCAGCCCTCGATGTAGGTTTCAACCTCGGTGATCCCGCGGCACAGCTCGAGACCCGGACTGATGGGAAAGCCGAGACCACCCAGCCACTCGAGCGCCGCCACGTGGCTGTCCTCTTCGTGGCCATCCGCACGCGCCAACTGGTAGCACCAGACACCGAGCCGTCTTCGCGACGCCTGCCGCGAATCGAGGAGCCTGATCGCGCCGGCGGCGGCGTTGCGTGGGTTCGCGAACTCGCGCTCGCCCGAATCGCGCCGCTCCCGGTTGAGCTCGTCGAAAACGGATCGAGCGATGTACACCTCACCCCTGATTTCCACCACCGGTGGCAAACCCTCGACTGCGAGCGGCAGCTGGCGAATGCTCCGGGCGTTGGCGGTGACGTCGTCACCCACCAACCCATCACCGCGGGTCACCGCCCGCTCGAGCCTGCCATCCACGTAGACGAGAGAGATTGACGCCCCGTCGATCTTGAGCTCGGCAGCAAACCCTTCCGGCTTGTGTCCGAGCTCCCGGCTCAGCCGCTCGAACCATGCGTGGAGTTCATCCTTCGAGTAGCTGTTGTCGAGGGAGAGCATGGGGATCTCGTGCTGCACCTGCTCGAGCCCTTCGAGCGGTTCCCCCGCCACCCTCTGGGTCGGAGACGACGGGCTCTGCAATTCCGGGAATAGTCGTTCGAGCTCCACGAGTTCGGCATAGAGCTGGTCGTACTCGAAGTCGGAGATTTCCGGATCGGCGAGGATGTAGTAGCGGTGGTCGTGACGCCGCACCAGCCGCCGCAGCTCCTCGACCCGCCGCTGTGCACCGGCTTGATCAGCTCCCATGAGCTCGCACGATCACCGGGGCCGCCGCCGCGGGCGCCGGCGAGGGCGCGGCCGCTCCTCGGCTGAATCCCGCGACTGATCGGTGAGCTCCTGCTTCCCCACCTTGCGCAGTGCGCGTTTCCAACTCTGGTGGACCTCGGGCGTAATGTAGCCGATCGCGGCGGCAAAAACGAAGAACTCCCAGGCCACCGGAAAGTAGCCCTGTCGCGCAAGCTTCAAGACCTGGTGTCCGCGTTCGGGCGGGTACCGCATCTTGGTGACGGCGAATAAACCCTGGTGGATCAAATGGACGGTCTGATTGGACAGGTGCATGCTCGCTGCCGCCGGCTCCAGCATTTCCCGCAAACGTTCGAGGAGTCGTACGTTGTTCACGCGTCCCTTCTCGTCGGTCTCCTCTTCCGCAAAGACCAGGAACCTGGGGAGGAAGAAACCACCGATCAGGCTCGGATCAGAGAACTTTCGGCCGGCGACCACTCCTGCGTCCACCATTTCAAGCACCCGGACACTCTCATCGGTGTCGAGCGGCAGGTCCTGGTAGGCACGGGTAAATACCCCAGCCTTCCACCAGGCCTTATGGATCGCGGTCGCCTTCCCCGATCGGAGGCACTCGAGAAGCTCATAGGTGAGTCGTGGTGTCGAAGCCTCCGAGATCAACGCCTTCTGGCGATCGATGGCCTCGGCCGTCTGTGGTTCGATCTCGAACCCGAGGCGCGCCGCGTACTCGAGCGCCCGCATCATACGAACCGGGTCCTCCACGAAGCGCTCATCGGGATCACCGATCGTCCGGATGATGCCGCGTTCGAGATCTTCGATGCCGCCGACATGGTCGATGATCGAAAAATCGGCGATGTTGTAAAACAGCGCGTTGATTGTGAAGTCACGACG
>JAIVTZ010000752.1:0-1933 GCA_049188105.1 Deltaproteobacteria bacterium
GAACGCTGGTTCACCGGAGGTGCCTGGCATCCCGATTCGCCGCGAATCGGCGTGCCTGGCATCCTCTCGCGGTAGCGACTCGCCGGAGCACAGGCACGGAGACGGGTCAGGCGACGAGGAGCTCTTCGCCGGCACGGACGAGTCGGAAATAGAAGCCTTCGGCCGCCATCAGCTCGTTGTGCGTCCCCTGCTCGACGATGCGCCCGCGATCCATGACCACGATGCGGTCGGCGCGCTCGACCGTCGACAGGCGATGGGCGATGACGATCACCGTCTTGCGCTCGAAGATCCTCTCCAGGGCATCCTGGATGAGCTGCTCGGTGAGGGAGTCGATCGACGCCGTGGCCTCGTCGAGGATCACCACCGACAGGTCGTGGGCCATGGCGCGGGCAAAGGTCAAGAGCGCGCCCTCGCCCACCGACAGATCGGCGCCACGTTCGCGCATCACGTGTTCCCAGCCGACACGGTCGACGACCTGGTCGGCATGGACCAACACCGCGGCGGCCTGGGTCGCGGCGGCGTCGATGTCCGGGTTGCCGAGATCGACGTTGAATCGTACGGTCTCCGAAAAGAGCTGCGGGTCCTGGCGCACCCCGGCGATGTGGCGGCGGACGTCCCGCGGCCGCAGCCCCGACAGCTCGTGACCGTCGAGGGTGATGCTGCCGCGGTAGCCGGTGTAGGAGGTGTCGAGGATCCGGGTCAGGGTCGTCTTGCCGGAGCCGGTGGCGCCGACCACCGCCACGACCTCTCCCGGCCGAACCTCGAGATCGATGTCGCGCAGCACATCGTTGGCTTTGGCCTGGTAGCGGAAGCTGACACCGCGCATGACGATCTCCCCTTCGACCTCCGGCAGGGGTTCACCATCATCGGATACCGTCGCCTCGACGTCGAGAAGGTCGAGGATCTTCTCGACTGCCGCCGCTCCCCGCTGCAGCATCGCCACCCTCGACGAAAGCTCGCGCAGCGGTCTGAAGAGACGATCGAGATACTCGATGAAGGCGACCAGCAGCCCGGCGCTCAGCGGTTCGACCGGCGCCACCGGAAACCCCATCCGCGAGGCCAGACCCGAGCCGTACCACAGCATCATGGCGACGCCGATCGAAGCCGCGCCGTCGACGAGGGCGTACATGAAGGCGTCGTAGACGTTGGTACGGGTGGTGATGCGGCGGAAGCGATCGTTGCGTTTGTCGAAGAGCTCCTCACTGTACTCCTCATTCCCGAAGAGCTGCACCACCTCGACCCCGTCGATCCGTTCGGCGAGGAAGGCATTGACCGATGCCAGGGCCTCCCGCACCTCGAGGAAGAGCACACGCAACCGCCTGCGGATGATCTCGAGCACAACGAGGATCGGCGGCGCCAGCAGCAACAGTACGAGGGTCAACCTCGCGTCCAGCAGGAGCATCGCAGTCAGGGTGCCGGCAATCATCAGCAGGTCGAGGATGATGTTGATGAGGCCCATCGAGAACGCCTCACCGAGGGCATCGACGTCCGAGGTGGCCCGGGTGAGCAGACGTCCGGCAGGCTGCCGATCGAGGTAGCTCTGGGAAAGCCCGAGGATTTTCCGGTAGATGCCCGAACGCAGGCGAACGATGCTGCGCTGGCCGCCCCAGGCGAGAGAGAGAACATAACCACCCTCGAGCAGATAGGCCGCAACCACGGCTCCCAGATAGAGAAAGGCCAGAGACATCAGACCGTCCGCCACCCCCGGCACCACGTGCTCGTCGATCACCTTCTTGAGGATCCACGGCTGCACGAGGCTGAGACCGGCGGCAGCCGGCGTGAGCAGCAAAGCCAGGGCGAAGGTCCAGGCGTCGGGCCTCAGGTAGGGCCACAGGCGACGTAGCATCGCCGCTTCTTTCACGATGCCACCTCCTCCCCATCGGCCGCGCGCTGGCTCTGCACCATCCACGTGTCGCGGTAGAGACCGGGCCGT
>JAIVTZ010000753.1:0-1912 GCA_049188105.1 Deltaproteobacteria bacterium
ATTTCGAATTTCGAATTTCGAATTTCGAATTTGCCCCCAAGCCACCCGTGTTGCTGGGGAGGGTGGATGGGAACTCAAAACTCAAAACTCAAAACTCAAAACTGAACCCCTGCTATGGCAGCGTGAGCCCCAACGCTTCGAGCTTCGGCCCGACGATTTCTTTCTGCTTGGCAATCACCTGCTCCGCGCCCCGCCACCCGATGTCGAGCAGGGTGTCGAGCTGATCGCGTGAGAAGGGCTCGCCCTCGGCGGTGCCCTGGACCTCGATCAACCGGCCGTCCCCGGTGAAGACCAGGTTGAGGTCCACGTCGCAGTCGAAGTCCTCACCGTAGTCGAGGTCGGCCCGTGCCTCGCCGCCCACCAGACCCACCGCCACGGCGGCGATCTGATTGGTCAGCGGCCACTCGCTCAGGAGCCCCTGCTCGTACATCCGGCCGAGGGCGATGGCCAGCGCGATCCACCCCCCCGAGATCGAGGCGGTCCGGGTGGAGCCGTCGGCCTGCAGGACATCGCAGTCGATCGCGAGCGTGCGCTCGCCGAGCTCTTCGCGGTGCACCGCGGCGCGCAGCGAACGACCGATCAGTCGCTGGATCTCCTGCGAGCGGCCGCTCGGCCGGCCGCGGTTGACCTCGCGCTCCGAGCGGGTGTCGGTGGCGCGCGGCAGCATCGCGTACTCGGCGGTCACCCAGCCCTCGCCCGAGCCGCGCAAAAACGGTGCGGTGCGGTCGAGCACGCTGGTGTTGCACAGCACCATCGTGTCGCCGGCGCGGTAGAGGACGCTACCCTCGGGGTAGCGGATGAAGTCGGGCTCGATGGTGATGGGGCGGACCTGGTGGGGCTCACGGCCGTCTGGGCGCATGGATGTCTCCTTTTCAAGGGAAGAGTATAGCGCTGGAAGAATTCGGAATTCGGAATTCGGAATTCGGATTTCCACCGACCCACCCCGATTCTCGAAACTGGATACTCGATCTACCCATCCACCTCTTGACAAGGAGTCTCGCAAATTTACGCTTTCGCCGCATCGAGCATCGAGCATCGAGCATCGAGCATCGAGCATCGAGCATCGAGCATCGAGCATCGAGCAAACACCGATCGTGCTATCGTGACGACGCTTCGAAAAACAACAGATAGGCACTCGAGAGGAGACTGTGATGAGAGAGAAGATTCTTCGTCAATTGGCTGTGACCGCGCTGCTGATACCGACCCTTGCACTGCCGGCATTTGCTGGAGACACCGTGGGGCTGCCACCGCCAGGCAAATCGGCGGAGGGCGCGTTCCCGGCCCAGAAGCACTACTCGCCCTTTGCCGGGCGAAACTTCCCGACCCAGGTCTTCTTCGGCGACACCCACCTCCACACCGGGATGTCGATGGATGCGGGCGCGTTCGGCGCGCGGCTGGTCCCCGATGATGCCTACCGGTTCGCCCGCGGTGAGGAGCTCACGTCCTCTACAGGTCAGCGGGTCAAGCTCCGTCAGCCTCTCGACTTCTTGGTGGTGGCAGATCACTCCGACAACATGGGCTTCTTCCCGAAGCTCTTCGATGGTGATCCCGCGATGCTCGCCGATCCGACGGGCAAGAGGTGGTACGAGATGGTGCAGGCCGGCGGTCAGGAGGGGGTGAAGGCCGCGACGGAGATCATCATCGCCTTTTCGCAGGACACCTTCCCACCGGCTCTCGAGTCACGTCCGGGAACGGCGGCCTACCGCTCCGCCTGGGACGAGACCATTGATGCGGCCGAGAAGTACAACGACCCTGGCCATTTCACCGCCTTTATCGGCTACGAGTGGACCTCTAACACCGGCGGCAACAACCTCCATCGGGTACTGATCTACCGCGACGACGGTAATCGGGCCGGGGTTATGGAGCCTTACACCACCCTCAAACCGGAGGGCAGCGACAACCCCCGTGATCT
>JAIVTZ010000754.1:0-1913 GCA_049188105.1 Deltaproteobacteria bacterium
GAGCCCCGCACAACCAGCGCCTGGGGCGGCGACGCCGCCACGCCGACCTCGGAGGTAACAGGACCGAACCAGGCCCCGCGGAATTGGAGTGAAACGGAGATTCCGCGATCGCGCCGCCGTTGGGCCTATGACGGCGTTTCTCCGACTGGAGCGAGGAGGGACAGATCTGGTGATCGTCCCGATCGAGCGGAGGGAGGAAAACGTCGTCATAGGTCCGGCGCCGGCGCGATCTCAATAAACGTGGGGGGCGGGGTGGTTCGCCAGAAGGTAGCCCGCCGGCGCGCCGCAGGCGCGCGAGGGCGCTCACCGGCGGGACCGAGGAACGTTCGCGTTCCGAGAGCGCGCCGGTGAGCGACCGTGGCCGCGGTCGAAGACCGCGGGCGGCGGGCGGGCACGGAGACACAGATGGGTACGGGCCGAGGGCGAGGTGACTATGTCTTCAGCCCCTCCGATAAGCACCGCCGCCACAAAGAGGGCGCGGGTACCCGCGGTCAGCGCGCGTAGTAGGGGTTGTCGCCGGACTCGTGGTCGGTGTTATCGAGCACCCGCTTGATCTCGGGCACCTCCTGCAGGATGGCCGACTCGATCCCCTCCTTGAGGGTGACCTGCGACATGCCGCAACCCTGACAGCCGCCACCGAACTGGATGACCGCGGCGTCGCCCTCGACCTCGAGCAGCTCGACCCACCCACCGTGACCCGCGAGCGAGGGTGCGATGCGCTCGTCGATCACCTTCTGCACGCGCTGTGCGAGCGGGTCGTCCCAACTCACCTCGGCCTGCGGGTTGTTGAACTGGAACCCGGTCCCGCTGGTCTCGGTGACGAAGTCGACCGTGGCGCCCTCGAGCCACTCGGCGCTCTGCGGGTCGAGGTAGACGGTGATCACGTCCTGGTCGACCACAATGTCCTCTTGGGTGATCTCACCCTCGGTCACCAGGGCCAGCTCGTAACGGAACTGGTGCCGGCCGGACCGGTGAGCCACCACGCGGACACCCAGCGTCGGGGTCTCGTTCATGTCCATGTACTCGCGCACCTTTTCGGTCGCGGCGTCTGTAAACGTAATCATCGCGCCTCCTCATCTGCTTCGTCGAAGCGGGCGTGCAGCCCACACAGCTCTTCATTTTCGGGTCACCAATCGGCCTCTGCTCCCGTCCAGGAGGCGGATGGTCGCACTGCAATTCATGGCTCTCTAGTTTCGAATCCACGGCCGACACCCGTCGTTACCAGGAAGAGCGCGCATGGTACAAACGCGAGAGCCATCGGCACGAGAAAAAGCCTCGTCTCCGCGATCACCGCCAACGCCAAGTGTACTCCAACCCACCCGGGCACGATGAGGACCCAAATGTTGCGCAGGACCGTCGGTGCCGATCGCAGTCCGAACAACGACAAAACGGGCACGATTCCGAAGCTCAAGATCAACTGGAACCATGACTGCCAATTCAGAACATTGGCAAAAACCAGGTCGAGCCCCGGCGAAACTCCGTATGGCTCAAACAGCGGGCGCGCGCCGTAGAAGGCGCGCAGCCCGAAAAACTCGGCGGCAAACAGGGTGACTGCCACTGCGCTCAACGCCAACGTGTATCTCGAAACAGCTGGCACCGGACGCCGCCTCCACTCCCCCGCGACCATCAACAACGGAATCAAGATGCTGGTTTCCCGATTGAGGGCTGCCATGGCCACAACGGGAACCACCCACACCAGTCGTCCATGCAGGACGAGCACTGAGGCAACGAGGTAGAAAACCACGTCGAAATATGTGTTGGTTGAGAGATCGCTATCAAAAACCGCCTGCCCCATGGACCAGGGGATCATCTCATCATGCTCCCCATGAAAGAAGACCACGGGAATTCTGACATTGCGAATCTTCGTCGCCAAGTCCAATCGCCCCTTCACAAAGGGAGCCATCCAACCCATT
>JAIVTZ010000755.1:0-1862 GCA_049188105.1 Deltaproteobacteria bacterium
ATGTGGGCGGGCAGGTGATGGTTGCCGCGAGGCGCCGCCTGAAAAACATTCTGTGGTTCTTCGGGCGGATGGGCGGCAAATTCGAAATTCGAAATTCGAAATTCGAGGATCCGAATTCCGAATTCAAACCTCCCCCCCGCCTTGTCGTATTTCCCGCATGCGCCACGCGTTGCCCGGTCTGATTCTGTTCTGTGCCGCGGGTGCGGCTGCGGCCGAGGTGCCGCCGTTGCGGGCTCCGGTCGGTGAGATGGTGGAGGGCATTGCCTGTGCCTCGGACCCGAGTCAGAGCTATACGCTGTACCTCCCATCCGGTTTCACCAACGAGCGACGGTGGCCGGTGCTGCTGGTCTTCGATCCGCGGGGGCGGTCGGTCCTCGCAGCCGAGCTCTTTCGGGAGGCGGCTGACGACTACGGCTGGATCATCGTCAGCTCCAACGACACCCGGTCGGACGGTCCCATGGAGCCCAATATCAGGGCGCTCAACGCGCTGTGGCCCGAGGTCCACACCCGGCTTCCGGCCGACCACCGGCGGATCTATGCGGCGGGGTTTTCGGGCGGTGTCGCGGTTGCCTACGTGCTGGCCACGTCCACCGGCGAGGTCGCGGGCATCATCGCCTGCGGCGGTCGCTTCCTCGAGGACCAAGTTGCGGGCAGCGAGGCGCCCATCTTCTCGACCGCCGGCGACACCGACTTCAACTTCCGCGAGATGGTCCAGGTCGATGAGTTCCTGGCCAAAACGGGGAGGACGCACCGATTGCTGATCTTCGAGGGCTCTCACAGCTGGATGCCGGCGGCGGTTGCTCACGAAGGGGTGGAGTGGCTTGAGCTCCTGGCCATGCAACGTGGACTGCGCGGGCCGGACCCGGCCGTGTTGGCGTCGCTGTACGCCGACGACGTGAGCGCGGCCGAGAACCTCACCGCCGGCGGGTTCGAGTTCGAGGCGGCGCGGCGCTACCGGGAGATCGAGGAGACGTACGCCGGCCTCCGGGACACCGCAACCGTTCGGGAGCTGGCCGAGGGCCTCGAGGCGAGCCCGGGCTACCGGAAGCAGAAGAAGGAGATGAAGCAGGCACGTTCCTTTGAGAGCCGCTGTCACGGGGAGAGGGACCGCGACATGTCCGCGCTGCGGTTCTCCGAGAACCCGCCTCCCACAGCGCTGCTCGCGCGCGACTTCGAGATCGCCGAGCTGAAGCGGCGCGCGCAGGCGAGCGGCCCGACGAGATCGGCTGCCCAACGGTGTCTCAACGGCCTCTACTCGGGGCTCTCCTTCTATCTGCCGCGGGACGCGGTCCAGGAGAAGAGGTACTCGCACGCGGTCGCCTCCTACGAGCTGGCGTTGATGATCCGCGACGATCAGCCCGTTATCTGGTACAACCTCGCCTGCGTCCGAGCCCTCCTCGGACACGAGGAGTCGGCGATGGGGGCGCTCAAACAGGCCCTCGATCTCGGCCTCAACCGTCCCGACCTGCTCGCCACCGACTCCGACCTCGATGCGCTCCGAGACCGAGAAGACTTCAAGACGCTGCTGGTTACCCATTCGGACGTTGAATCACGAGAATGATGCGACCCTGATCGCCAGTCGCGACCTGTCACGGAGTAGCGCGTAGCTCATAGCCGGAAGCGGCGACAGACGATTGAATGTCGATTCCTGGGGCTCACGCCCCAGGCAGGAATCTGCCGCCCCTTCGGGGCTGGACGGTGGTTTTACCCGATTCCTGGGGCTCACGCCCCAGGCTATGAATCTGTCGCCGCTTCGCGGCTTGACGGATTCCGTCCTGTCCGATTGTGGAGGCTCACGCCCCAGGGTGGGTCCGTCGCGACTCCGGCGCTGCGATTGGCGAATTTGCAGCTTTTCCCGGATT
>JAIVTZ010000756.1:0-1850 GCA_049188105.1 Deltaproteobacteria bacterium
CCCCGCCCCCACCCGGCCTCCGCAAGTTCTGGGGGGGCTGGGGTCTCGCCTGCCGTAGGGGCGGGAATTGAGAATTGAGAGTTGAAAGCCCCGGCCCGGGAAAGACCCACCGGCCTACAAATCCGAAATCCGAATTCCGAAATTTCTTCTGGCCTATTTCCGATGCCACACCGCTCCATGCGGCGTGTCCTCGATGACGATTCCTCGCTCTGCGAGCCGGTCGCGGATCTCGTCCGCACGGGCGAAGTCTCGGGCGGCTCTTGCCGCGGTGCGCTCCTCGACCAGGCGTGAGATCTCGTCGTCGGTCTCGACCGCGTTCTCCTTCGCGGGGAAGACGTCCAGGACCGTGTTGAAGAGGTTCAGAGATTCGTCGATGGCCTCGCGCACCGCGTGAGAAATCCCGCCACCGTCGAGCGCCGTGTTGATCCGGCGGAGCAGGATGTGGAGCGCGCCGAGGGCGCGGGCGGTGTTGAGGTCGTCGGCGAGGGCGTCGCGGTAGCCGCGGGAGAAGTCGTCGACAGCCTCGAGCCCGAGGTCTCCCGCGCCGTCGGCAGGCGGGATGTGGTCCAGTCGGCGCAGCGTGTTGCCGATGCGATCCACCGCCTGCGCCGCGGCGTGAAGCCCATCCATGGTGAAGTTGAGCTTCTGTCGGTAGGGAACCGAGATCAACAGATAACGGATCACGACCGGGTCGAGGTCCTTGTCCAGAAGATCGCGCAGGGTGAAGAAGTTCCCCTTCGATTTCGCCATCTTCTCGCCCTCGACCATGAGGTATTCGGCGTGGAGCCAGTAGCGGACGAACTCTTTGCCGGTAGCACCTTCGGACTGGGCGATCTCGTTCTCGTGGTGGGGAAAGATGTTGTCGACGCCGCCCGTGTGAATGTCGAAGGTCTCGCCGAGCAGCGCGATCGACATGGCCGAGCACTCCAGGTGCCAGCCGGGCCGCCCGCGGCCGATCGTGGTCTCCCAGACGGGCTCGCCCTCCCGCGCCCCTTTCCAGAGCACGAAGTCGCGGGCGTCCTCCTTTTCGTACTCCTCGTTGTCAACGCGCGCGCCCACCAGATTGGCCTCGGGTTTGACGCCCGAGAGCTTTCCATAGCCGGGAAAGGTGGCGATGCTGTAGTAGATGGAGTCATCGCTCCGATAGGCGTGGCCGGCAGCCTCCAGACGTGCGATGAGCTCCGCCATCTGCTGAATGTAGTCGGTGGCACGCGGATAGTGCTCGGCGCGCTCGATCCGCAAGGTGTCGAGGTCGGTGAAAAAGGCATCGATGTAGCGGTCGGTGAATTCGCGCAGCTCGACGCCGGCGGCCCGGGCCCCGCGGATGGTCTTGTCGTCGATGTCGGTGAGGTTCATCACCTGGGTAACCTCGTAACCCGCCAACTTCAGAGTGCGGCGCAGAATGTCCTCGAAGAGAAAGGTCCGCAGGTTGCCGATGTGGGCGTAGTCGTAGACCGTCGGCCCGCAGGTGTAGAGGCGGACGTGACCCTTCTCGAGAGGCTCGAAGACCTCAAGCTTGCGGGAAAGAGTGTTGTAGAACCGGAGCGGAATCTCAGCCATTCAACCTCCGAGCGGAGATTGTACATGTAGCGTTCATATTTCGAATTTCGAATTTCGAATTTCGAATTTATCGGCGCGGTGAAGGGCCACCGGGGGTCCGGAAGCGGGTTGCCCGCGTTCGGGCGCGCTTACCAGATGAGGAGGAGATTCCGAATTCCGAACTTCCTAATCTCAATCGCGGGTAAACGGCTCAAGCTGCTCGGCCAATCCCCGCGTTGGCAAATTCGAAATTCGAAATTCGAAATTCGAATTTTCACGTGCGGGGATTCCCAAGAAGCTTGAGCCTGATT
>JAIVTZ010000757.1:0-1831 GCA_049188105.1 Deltaproteobacteria bacterium
ACCGCCATACTGTCTTTGTAACACGACCTGGTCGCTACGGGCACCGGTTGGTCAATCAGCGCACGGGCTGGTGCTTTTGCGAATGAGCTGGTTTTCGATAAGGATGAGTGTCGCGCGCGTATCGGCGCCAGGAGAAACAAAGTTAACAAAGTGAGCGGGGTCGGCCTCTCTTGACCCTCTCCACCCGGACACACATTGTCACTGCCCCAGCAGGAAGAGATTTTCGAAGTCTGCTCGCGACTGTCCCTCGAGGCGAGACGCGACCTGGGCCGGACGGCTCGCGATGTCCTCGAGCATTGTCGCGGCATCCCTGGCGTTGGCCGCCACCCGTTTCCCCATGTGTTTCTCGACGACTGGTGAGAACACCCGCAAGACCGCTCCGGCCAACCAGCTTTCGGGTTTGAGGTAGACCGCGATTTCGAGGCGTGTGGCATTTCCTCTCGCCTGCCATGAGATCTCGAGCACCACCGAGCCTCGGTTGAGCATGGGCGCGGCCCAGTGGTCGAGCTCCCCCTCTGCAAGGTATAGGCGCCGGTCGGCTTCAGCCGATACCAGGAAGGCATCGCCGACAATGCCCGTGGGATCGTCCAGATGGATATCAGTTGGGTTGTCGAGCGCCGTGATCTGGTAGACCGGCGTGTAGCCGGACGCCCTCCATAGCTCGCCCATGAGTACGGGATGATTCAGCGCCCGGAGCACGATTTCCTGCGGGCACTGAAGCGTCACCCTGTGAGTGTACGAGGCCGTGGCATCTTCGCGGACCTCAGCCGCGCGGTGGGCCAGAGTGCTCGCCAGCGACGTGTGCGAGAGAAGGAGTGTGGCCACCAAGACCCAGCTTCCAGCCCGCAAATTAGTCTCCTGCCGTGGACTGCGATGCATCGCCAGTGACGAGTGCCTCGAGCCGGGCGAGCCGGGCTTCAAGGTCGGTGACACGAGCGCTCAGTGAGCTCCCGGAAGCCGACTCAGAGGCCGGGTCCGGCAGCAACTCATCGGACGGGGCGCCACCTACGAGGTGGGCCCACCGTGCCTCCTTCTGGCCCGGGCGGCGCTGCAGACACACCACGAGCGGCTCGTCTCCTTGCGATAATTCCAACAGTGCCGCCTCCACCTCGTGGGTTGATCGAAACGGGTGCAGGCGCTCACTCCGTCCCCGCAGCTCCCCGGGTGTCTGGGGTCCTCGCAGGAGCAGCAGCGTGATGATGGCCTTGCCGGCGTCCTCCAGCTCCCAGCGCCGATCGAGGCTGTGGCGCCAACGGTCGCTGCGTGCACCCTGAACAGGCCACACCATGACTTCCTCGTGGAGCCGGTCGAGGGCTGCGATGACGTCGTGAGCCGCGAGGGGCATCACCGGGTGGCGGTTGGATTTTTGGCCACATGCAGCGACCAGGGCATTGAGGGTGAGCGGGTAGTAGTCGGGGGTAGTCTGCTCCTTCTCGAGCAAGGCGCCGAGGATGCGAATCTCAACCGGGTCGAGCTCGCGGGGAAGACGCATGGTGACCTCCAGCAGTTAGCATGGGTGCCACCCTTCGCATGGGTGCCACCCTTCGCATTGACGCATTGTTGCATGGGTGCCACCCTTCGCATTGACGCCGAAAGGCTTCGAGCGGAGTTATTCTTCAGTGACCCCGACTGATGGGGCTCGTTGGGTAGCGAGGTGGTGACAAACGGGGATAACTGAGGCGGTCGACATGGGTACCAAGAGCACGGAGCACAGGTGGCAGTTCAAGGCGCGGTTTCGCCGAAACGCTTTCGGCTGGAAGTCTCAACCTGCTATCAAGAGAATCAGGGAAGCCGTCGCCGAGATCAAGAAGGTCGCTCGCAAGGACGGGCT
>JAIVTZ010000758.1:0-1828 GCA_049188105.1 Deltaproteobacteria bacterium
CCACGTAGCTCGTGAGCCGCGAGATCGTCTGCGGCACGCCCCGGGGGAGGTCGACCCGCGGCATGAGATCGACGTTGAGGATGAACTGGACAAAGGCGGCGATCTTCAGCGACAGCCAGATGATGAAACCAAAAATCAGGAGGTCACCGGGATCGATGGAAAAATTGCCGATGGTCACGCTCCAATCGAGTGCGCGACGAATGGCCTCGAGCAAGGGAACGAAGAGGAGAAATTCCTTGAGCACTACGATTGCCCACCCGACGGCCGCAAAGAAGCTGATCATGCGGAAGACCGTCGTGCGGACCGTGTCGGAGTGGTCCGGCGCAATACCCATGCGGCGGGCGGTGTTGGTCAGGAGCCCGATCCGCACCATCGATTGCAGAATCAAGCTCATGACCGCCATCATGACAGCGGCAACCATGGCGTACGCAGTACCCGTGAGCACGAGCGTCGAGAAGTCGACGCTGCCGATGATGTCAGCGACCGCGCCGGTCACGAACAGAACGAGCGCTGCGTGCGCGCCATAGAGGACCGCCTGATGCCAGTTCTTCGAGGGCCTTTCGGGATTCGCCCGCAGCGCGTGGATCAACCACACACAGGCCGCGATACCACCCGCCGCCAGGGCCAGAAGCGCCAGCCGGTGGCTGACAAAACCCTCGGGCGCCAGCTCGACCAGCCGCCGGAGAACAAAGAGCAGAACCACCAGATATGGAGCCGGACGCATCGGCTTGGGCAGAAGATCCCACAGCAGGCGCAACACCGCCAATGCCAATACCAGACCGACCGCGTCGATCCACGCACTCGGGGCCTGTGGCTGCAGGATCACGTTGAGGAGCGTCGTCACGACAAGGGCCGCCGATACCGGCCGACTCAGCAGCGTGACCGCCGTTTGCAGCGACTTGTCCTGCTGTACCCACACCTCCGCCTTGCGATGCATGACGACCATCAGCAGGGTGAGCGCCGGCCACATCAGCACCCAGACCAGGAGCAGGCGCCACTGCTCCGCCACATATTCCTTCAGCGATTGCCAGCGCTCCTGCCTGAGCGCCATGAACTGCCCGCGAGCATCGTCTTTCTCGCCGGCGGCGCCGAAGGCCTTCCACAACGGTGGGCTGTCGATACCGAACAACCCCTTGGTCCGTTTGGCGATCTCCTCCTGCTGTTCGGCGAGCATCTCGTCGACACCGCTCTTCTCCTGCGCGACGCTCGCCTGGAGATCGAGGATCGAGTTTCTGGCCGACCGGACCTGGCTCTCGGCATCGGCGAGGGTCTTGATAATTCCAGAAATCTGCTGGGTCACCGCCTCGGGGAGCGCGGCCCCAGACTCGTGGTCACGGGTGAGCTGCCACAGCGAGCTCCGGCGCTGCAGATCATCAAGAGAGGCATCGAGGGCGCTCGAACGCGTCGACAGGTCATCCAGCCAGCGGTCGAGGCGGGCTCGCACTCGCCCCCACGACTTCTCGGTCTCCTTGATCATCGACGCCGGCCCCGGCATCTTGAGCTGTTTCGTGGTTTCCTTGCGGAGCGTTTTGATTCGAGCCTGCTCGTCAGGGAAGCTCTCTTGGATGTCCTGCAGTCGGGCGTCGGGCTCAGCGTCCGCCACCGCCTGGCGGGCCGTGTCGGCGTCCGCGGCCGCCCGCGCGGGTATGTCCGAGGCCGGGATCGGCGTCGGCTGTGGTGTTGGCGCGGGCGTCGGTATGGACGACTGCCCGGAGTCCTGCGCAATTCCCGGCACCGATGCCGCCAGGCAAAGGAGCACCATCAATCCGGAATCCACGAGGCGCCGGTGCACGGATCGATTTATCGCGGCGTTTCTCATTCGCCCTCC
>JAIVTZ010000759.1:0-1811 GCA_049188105.1 Deltaproteobacteria bacterium
GTCACCGCCGAGGCGCAGATCGACGCCCGGCTCCTGCGACAGCCCGATGTTTCGGCCACCGAGATCGCCTTTGTCTATGGAGGCGATATCTGGATCGTCGACAAGGAGGGCGGCGTCGCCGACCGCCTGAGCACGCCGAAGGGAGAGGAGAGCTTCCCGCGCTTTTCGCCCGACGGCGCATCGATCGCCTTCACCGGCAACTACGACGGCAACTCCGACATCTACGTGATGCCGGTCGGCGGCGGCCTGCCGACGCGGCTCACCCATCACCCGGACCGCGACCGCATGCTCGATTGGTACCCGGACGGGGGGAGCATTCTCTTCGCGACCCCGATGACCAGTGAAAAACAGCGCTTTCGCAAGCTCTACCGGGTGCCGGTGACCGGCGGTCTGCCGGAGGTCCTGCCGGTGCCCTACGGCGAGTTCGGCGCCATCTCACCGGACGGCGCCACCCTCGCCTACATGCCGCTGTCGCGTGACTTCCGAACCTGGAAGCGGTACCGCGGCGGCACCGCGCCCGAGATCTGGCTCTTCGGACTCTCCGACCACCAGGCCCGGAACCTCACCGCGAACGACGCCAACGACGGCCAGCCCATGTGGCACGGTTCGACCCTGTACTTTCTCTCCGACCGCGATGCCAACATGCGGGCCAATATCTGGGCCTACGAGCTCGACACCGACACCGTACGGCAGGTGACCCACTTCACCGATTTCGACACCCACTTTCCGGCCATCGGTCCCAACGACATGGTCTTTGAAAACGGCGGCCACCTGTACGTTATGGATCTCGAGACCGAAAGCCCGCGTCCGGTGGACGTCGAGGTGGTGACCGACCGCGCGTCGCTGCGGCCGCATGTCGTCAAGGTTGAGAAGAGGATCACGGGGGGCGACATCTCGCCGTCGGGCAAACGGGCGGTGCTCTCGGCGCGCGGCGAGATCTTCAGCCTGCCGGCCGAGCACGGCGTGGTGCGCAACCTCACTCGAACCTCGGGGATTGCCGAGCGCTCACCAGCATGGTCGCCGGACGGCAAGACCCTGGCCTACTTCTCCGACCGCAGCGGCGAGTACGAGCTCACCGTGCGTCCGGCGGACGGATCCGGCGACGAGACCACGCTGACCTCGATGGGCCCCGGCTTCCGCTACGAGCCGATGTTTTCGCCCGACAGCAAGAAGATCGTCTTCATCGACAGCGAGGAGGTCATCCACCTCTTCGATGTGGACACCAAGGGCCTCACCGAGATCGACAGGGGTTTGTGGATGATGCACGGCCCGCTGAGCGGCTTCAAGGTGAGCTGGTCGGCCGACAGCCGCTGGTTCGCCTACTCGCGGGGGCTCGACAACCGCCAGTCGGCGGTCTTTCTGTACGACACCTCGAGCGGTGTGCGTCATCAGGTCACCACGGGCTTTGTCGAGAGCTACGGGCCGGTCTTCGACCCCGAGGGCGAGTACCTCTACTACCTCTCCGATCGCACCTTCGCACCGATTTACGCCGAGATGGACCGGACCTGGATCTACGCCAATACCACCAACATCGTCGCGGTACCGCTGCGCACCGACGTGGTGTCGCCGCTCGCGCCTCGCAATGACGTCGAGGATGACGGCGAGGATGACGGCGAGGATGACGAGGACAATGGCAACGACGAAGAAAAACCCGACAAGGATGCAAAAGACGACCCGGACGACGAGAAGGTCGAACCCGTGATGATCGACCTCGAGGGCTTCGAGGCGCGGGCGGTGGTGTTGCCTCCCAAAGCGGGCCAATACGCCGACCTCGCGGCGGTGAAGGGGAAGGTGATCTACCGGCGGCAGCC
>JAIVTZ010000760.1:0-1808 GCA_049188105.1 Deltaproteobacteria bacterium
TGATTTTCTGTCGCCGCTTCGCGGCTCATGAATTTCTTTCGCACCGTGTTCCCTGCGGCTCACGCCCCAGGCTATGAGTGTTCCGCCGCTTCGCGGCTCGATGTTCACTGTTGTGGCGCAATCAACATTATTCGCGAATCATGCTGGATTGTCGGTATCATCGGGTCCTCACGAGGTTTGACGCATTTGTCGACGACCGCGGGGAGGGAACATGCAGCCAAAGGTCTCTCATCATCTCAACCGTCGTGATCTTCTGAAGCTCGGGGTGATCGGGGGCGGGAGCCTGGTGATCCAGTCGCTGGCCGCCCGCTTCACGGCGGCTGGAACGACCGGGGCGCCGATGATCGGGTTTCACGACCGACCACTTGGCGTGGTCAGAATCGGCTTTGTGGGGGTCGGTCTGATGGGCACCGCCCATGTCGAGAATCTCCTCAAGATCGACGGCGTCGAAATCCGAGCGGTCTGCGATGTGGTTCCTGAGCGGGTGGAGCGTGCCCAGCAGCTGGTTACCGATGCCGGGCAGCCCCGGCCGGGGGGCTACAGCCGGGGTCCGCGGGACTTCCAGCGACTCTGCGAACGGCCCGATCTCGACCTGGTGTTCACCGCGACGCCGTGGGAGTGGCACGTTCCGGTGTGCGTAGCTGCCATGAACGCCGGCAAGCACGCGGCCACGGAGGTCCCGGCGGCCTTGAATCTCGACGACTGCTGGCGGCTCGTGGAGACCTCCGAGAAAACCAGCAAGCACTGCGTGATGATGGAGAACTGCAACTACGACCGCTTCGAGATGATGGTGCTCAACATGGTCGACCGCGGGGTATTCGGTGAGCTCCTCCATGCGAGATGCGGGTATTTGCACGATCTGCGGGCAGTCAAACACGACCTGGAAGGGGAGGGGGTGTGGCGTCGCGCCCACTCGATGACCTCCGACGGCGACCTCTACCCGACCCACGGTCTGGGACCGGTGGCGCAGTGCCTGGGAATCAACCGCGGCAACACCTTTGAAACTATTGTGTCCATGGGGAGCAAGACCCGCGGACTCCACCGCTACGCCGTCGAGCGATTCGGCCCGGACAGCCCGCAGGCCGCCGAAAGCTTTGTCCTCTCGGACGTGGTGACGACGATGCTGCGCACCGCAGGGGGAGAAACCGTCGTGGTCACCCATGACACGAGCTCGCCACGACCCTACAGCCGGGACTACCTGATCCAGGGGACCCTCGGAATCGCTCGCAAGTACCCGGAGCCGAGGATCTATCTCGAGGGCCGCAGCGATCCGCACCGGTGGGATCCCGTTGAAGCCTACCTCGAGGAATACGACCACCCGCTCTGGCGGCGGCTGGAAGAGGAGAGCCGCGGCGCGGGCCACGGGGGAATGGACTTCATCGAGGACTACCGACTGATCGACGCGCTGCGGACGGGCCGGCCGCCGGACTCGGACGTGTACGACGCGGCCATGCTGAGTGCCGTGGTCGAGCTCAGCGGGAAATCGATCGCGCGGGGAGGTGAGCCCGTTCGGTTCCCGGACTTCACGCGCGGCGGGTGGCGGAATGCACGGAAACTCCAGGTAATGAGATATGCCGGCTAACCCCAGTTCTGTTCAGATAGATGTGCAGCCGAGACGGCTACACCACATAGCTGAAATCGATTTCTTGTGGCGCGGGCGTCCCGCCTGCGCATTCCGGTGTTGAACAGTATCGGCGCTAACCCGGACTGGATCGCGCAGCTGGGGCTGCGCTTCCGGACCGAGTTCGGCGGTGCCGACACTCCCCGGATTGCGGTGGCTCCCGGTCGCGTGAATCTGAGTGGTGAGC
>JAIVTZ010000761.1:0-1794 GCA_049188105.1 Deltaproteobacteria bacterium
GGGTCGTAAACACCGTTGGGCACGGCACCTCGCTACCCTCGCGACAAGGCCCTCCGCGACAGCGCCACGCCGACTGTGGCTTCCCGGCAAAGGATGTGGGCTGCGGGACGTCAAATTCGAAATTCGAAATTCGAAATTCGAAATTTCTCAGGCTTGACGGTTTCCCTGGAAATGCCATGCTGTGAGACGGGGACGAGATTGGAGATCGCATGATCGAACGCCTCGGGCGACACGGAGCGCGGGTGAGGGACCTCAGGCGACGGGTCAAGCGCCGTCGCGAGGATGAGGTGATCGTCGACGGCCGACGTCTGGTGGACGATCTGGTGCGGTGGGGGGTGCCGATCCGCGAGCTCTACCTCATCCCGGAGCTCGTTGACGAGCCCCTGACTGCCGCGTGGCGTGCGGTGGCCTCGAGCGTCTTCGAGCTCGAGCCGGCGGTCCTCGCCGAACTCGCTCCGACCCGCAGCCCGCAGGGCGTGCTGGTGGTGGCCGAAGCGCCGCGATGGCCGCAGTGGTCGGGGGAGCGGGGAGTCACCCTGTGGCTCGACCGAGTCCAGGACCCTGGCAACCTCGGAGCGATCGTGCGCTCGGCGGCCGGCCTCGGTGCCGCCGCCGTGCTCTTGTCTCCGGGTTGCGCAGATCCCTTTGCGCCGTCCGCAATACGGGGATCGGCCGGTGCCGCATTCCGCCTTCCCGTCGAGCGTGAAGTGACGGTGGAGCGTGCGGTCGAGCGGCTGCGCAGCGCCGGAGGCGAGGTGTGGGCGAGTGGCGCCAAGGGAACGCCCATGTCGCTCTGGCGCCCCGCCGAGCCCTGCCTCCTCCTGGTCGGCGCCGAGGGCGCGGGGCTCACGCCCGAAGTCGCCGGGTTCGCCGACGGCACCGTCACCATTCTCATGAACCGTGACGTGGAGTCGCTCAACGTCGCCGTCGCCGCCGGAATTCTCCTTCAGCACCTGCGGTCCGATTGAACCACAGAGACACAGAGGGCACAGAGCGAAACACGGAGAGATGGTCGGGAATTCATTGTGTTTCTGATATCAAGAAAGATTTGAAGGCTGATTGTCTTGCCAGAAGTGAAACTATCTGTCATACTATTAGTATAGTGACAGATAATGCAGATTAAGACACGACTTGGTTCCGATGGCAGGATCGTGCTGCCGGCGGTGGTGCGGCGCGCCCTGGGGCTACGTCCCGGCGACCAGCTGATCGTCGACGTGGAGGGTCGGGAGATCCGTTTGGTGACAGTCGCCGAGGCGGCCCGGCGTGCCCAAGAGCTGGTACGCCGTTACGTCGATCCTGGCGAGAGCCTTGCTGAAAGTCTCGTCGCCGAACGGAGGAGGGAATCGGCAGATGACTAGCCCGCTTTTCTCACCGGGTTTCGTCGCGAGGGCGGCGAGGTGCCGTGCCCAGTGGGGTTTTCGACCCAGAGGCCCGGCCGGAGCCCCCAGTGCCGTCCGCCGATGGGGCTCGCGAGCCGAGGTCAAGGCGCGAGGAGGAGTCGATGCCCGAGCATCGTCGACGACGAGCAACGAAGAGATCGGCCGCGACCCCCATCGGCCCGAAGGGTTGCGGCGGCATGGCCCCGACTTCGTCGTTGCCGCTCCTCGGCGATGGAGCGACATCGCCGTCGTCGCGGCGCCTAGAATCCGGGGCCATGGCGCTCGCAACGGACGACGCTGGGGGCTCCGGCCGGACCTCGTGGGGCGCGGAGTCGTACTTGACAGTACGTCGAGCACCCCGAGGCGAGAAAACGCCGCTGGGCACGGTGCATCGCTGGCCGCAGCAGAAAGCTGG
>JAIVTZ010000762.1:0-1787 GCA_049188105.1 Deltaproteobacteria bacterium
TCTCCGGCACCGACACCCTCGGCGTCGGCATCAACATCCCGCTCCGCACCGTACTTTTCACCAAGCTCGCCAAGTTCGACGGCCGAAAGGTCACCCGCCTCAAGGTGCGCGACTTCAAACAGATCTCCGGCCGCGCCGGGCGCAAGGGCTTCGACGATGAGGGCCACGTGGTGTGCCAGGCCCCCGAAGAAACCATCGAACGATTGAAGGAGCAGCGCAAGGCGGCCGCCAACCCCAAGAAGCGCCAGAAGAAGGGGCCGAAAAAGACGCGACCCGGGGAGGTCTCGTGGTCGGAGGAGACCGTCAAGAACCTCGTGGCGAACCCACCGGAGAAGCTAGTCTCGCGCTTCTGGATCACACCTGGGATGCTGATCGATCTCCTCCGCCGCGACGCCGCGATCAACGATCCCTCGAGCGGCAACTTCACATCGGTCCGCCGGCTCATCGCCGACTGTCACGACGACGACGACAGCAAGCAGCGCCACCTCGAACGCGCGGCGCAGCTCGCGCGCTCCCTCTACAGAGCTGGCATCATCCGCATGGAGCGTGACACTACCGGCAGCTACCTCTGGGTCACCGTGGACGAGGATCTGCAGGTGGACTTCTCGCTCTTCCACAATCTGTCGCTCTTCCTCATCGGGGCCATCGAAGGGCTCGATCCGGATAACCCGGAGCACGCGCTCGATTTCCTGAGTCTTGTCGAGGCGGTGCTCGAGGACCCGGTGATCGTCATTCGCCGGCAGGTAGACCGCATCAAGACCGAGCTCATCACCCGGCTCAAGGCCGAGGGGGTCTCCTACGACGAGCGGATGAACCGCCTCGACGAGGTCACCCACCCGCAGCCGATCGCCGACTATATCCACGGCGCCTTCGACCACTTCCGTCGCGACCATCCATGGATCGGCGGCGACGCCGTCCGCCCGAAATCGGTGGCCCGCGAGATGGTCGAGGACTACCTGGGATTCACCGACTACATCCGGCGCTATGGGCTGCAGCGATCGGAGGGCGTCTTGCTGCGCTACTTGTCGCAGGTCTACAAGACCCTCGACCAGAACGTCCCCGACCAGTCCAAGACCGAGGGCGTGAACGACATCATCGCCTTTCTCCGGGCCACGCTCGAGCGGGTCGACACCTCGCTCATCGAGGAGTGGGAGTCGCTGCGCCACCCCGAGCTGCTGATGGAAGGCGCAGCCGACACCAAGGCCACCCACCGCCTCTTGGCGGCCGAGAAGCTGCGCGGCGATCCCAAGGCCCTCGCCTCCCGCCTGCGTGCCGAGCTCCACCAGCTCGTGGCCGCCCTCGCGCGCAAGGACTGGGAGGAGGCGTCGGCATGCGTGCGTCATTCCGCAGATGACCAGTCGGCGCTGGTCGAGCCGGACGATTTCTCGAACGCCTTAGAGCCGTTCTTCGACGAGTACGACAAGCTCCTCTTCGACCACAGCGCCCGCCTCGCCGAGCACACCCAGATAACCGACACCGGTGACAACACCTGGCAGGTCGTGCAGATCCTCCTCGACCCGGACAGCGAGAATCTGTGGTGCGTCGAGGGCAGGGTCGATCTCGCCGATGACGCAATCGTCGACGGACCGTTGGTCGTGGTAACGAGGATTGGAACCTGAGGTCGAATTCGGAATTCGGAATTCGGAATTCCCACCCATCGACTCCCAAGTCATTTCGGATTACTTGCCCACCCGCGGTGACCATTGGGTATATGCGGAAAACTACATCCGTTCACAATTCAACGATGCCGATCGGGGCACTCTGGGATCGCCGAGCTCCAGCTCGGC
>JAIVTZ010000763.1:0-1774 GCA_049188105.1 Deltaproteobacteria bacterium
AAGGGGCGATCACAAGAACCGTATCTAACGATATGCCCAACGGGGGCAGGCCGTCCAGGGCCACCGGCTGGAGCGTCCGATAATCGTGCCTGGGGTCCTATATAAGAAAGAACGAGCACGGGTATGGCTCTCGGTGCCTGCCTTAGTGGCTATGCCTGGATCGCCGCCCGTGCTCGTTAGCCATGCGCGCCGTCTGATAAGGACCTCGCCCAGATGGCTGATAGAGGCTCGACGACACGCGGCATGGCCATTGTACCGAGAGGGGGGCCATCAGGTGAAGAAGAAAGTGAGGATCGTCGGGTTCGATTGCGCAGAGGACGAGCACGCTGCAGTGCTGCTGGACGCGTCCGGGGAGTTCGAGAGACGGGTCGATGTCATCAATGAGAGAGGACAGATTCAGGAGTCTCTGGCCGAGCTGATGCTTGCGGTGGGGCCAAATGCACAGCTTGTGGTGGTGGTGGAGTCGAAGCGGTCTCATGGCCGGATCGTTGCCGACGTTGCTTCAGAGCTCGGCTGCGAGGTTTGGCAGGTCAACACGGTGGCGCTGAATCACTACAGGGACCTGGAGGGTCAGCCACGTAAGGACGACGAATGGGATGCCTATCTGGCCGCCCGAATGGTGTACCTGCGGATGGGTGGGTGTCGAGTAGCGATCGAGACCACTGAGGAGGAGCGGGTCCTCTCGCGCCTGACGAGGACTTACAGCCGGCTGATTGAGGACCGCAAACGGCAGGTCGCACGACTGCGCGCTGTGTTTCTTGAGCTGGCGCCGGAGATGCTCCATGCATCATGGGCGGGTCCGCAGCCGGGCAGCAAAGCGATGCTGTACCTGCTGGAGTGCTGGCCGGGGTTTGAGGGTCTCGAAAGAGCCCAGATGCGCAGTATCGAGAAGATCTTGCACCGGTGCCGGTACGGATCGAGGGCGACCCAAGTGGCAAAGCTGATCCGAAAGATGGCACGAGGAATTTCTGTCCCGGCCGAGGAGCGATCAGCCATTACCATGGAGCTCGATTTCCTCGTGCGACAGATCCGGTTCTGCAATGAGTCGGCGGACCAGGTGTACACCGAAATCACCCACCGCGTCGAGTGCCATCCTGTGGGCCAGAAGCTACTCGAGATGCACGGAAACGGTCCTGTGATCACCGGGGTCTTGGTGTCAGAGCTGTTTCCCGTAGCTCGCACCTCGACCGAGCCGAAGTGCGCCACATACGCGGGGGTCACACCGCTGTCGAGAAAAAGTGGGAAAAGCCTCGACAAAGACCGGCTGACTCAAGGTGTCAACAAGCGAGTTCTGCACGGCCTGTACACAGCCTCAGTCGTTGCCATCAAAAACAGCGCCGTGGACCGAGCCTACTACCAGAAGAAGCTCCGAGATTACGCCGGCCATCCAAAACCTCATGTCGCCGCATTCATCGCCTTGTCCCGGCAAAGGCACAAGCTGGTCTACAAGCTGATGACCACCGACGCCCGGTACGACAAAGAGATTCTCATCGCTACACACCTCGAGCGCATCGAACAGGTACGGAGGGCCGCCGCATGACGATCGTGACGCTTCAGGCTGTGGATCTGACGCCCTATGGAAAGCCGGCCTTCGGCCGCCTTCCCACAGGGCTTGGAAAACCCGCGGCGGGTTTCCCACAGCTCCACAGCCTCGACGACGACGAGGTTCATTTTTTATCTAATTTGGGCTTGACTCTTTATAGAGGCATCCTCTCGGGAAGCGCGCTTCGGATGATCACCACCCGCGACGCGCCACCAGTGAGGTCGCGGGTGA
>JAIVTZ010000764.1:0-1771 GCA_049188105.1 Deltaproteobacteria bacterium
AACGATTGTAGAGCAGCCAACGAGAGCTTGTGGCTCGAGGGGGTGAGGAGTTAGGAGGTGAGGGGTGAGGGGTGAGGAGGTGAGAGCTTGAAATGTTAAACGTCAGATGTTCAAACGTCCTAACCCCTAACCTCCTAACCCCTAACCTCATGTCCCCAAGCTTGGAAACCGCCTGTCCGCCGGGTAGACTGTTCCGGCTCGACTGGAGGTAGCAATGGTTCAAACCGACATGCGAGGCGGTAACTACGCGGCGGAGCTGCAGCCGAAGGAGGTCTACCGGGCGAGACGGCGACGGCTGCTCGAAAAGGTCGGAGGCGGCACCGTGGTGCTGTGGGGCGCCGGTGACGACCGCGGCTACGGCGACGTCGGGACCTTTCGCCAGAGCTCGAACTTTTTCTACCTGACCGGGGTCGAGCTTCCAAACGCCGTCATGGTGCTGCGTCCGGGGAAGGGTGGTGATCTCCTCCTCCTACCGCCGCGTAACCCAAATGTCGAGCAGTGGACCGGCCCCAAGTGGGGGCCCGGCGAGGAGGCCGCCGAAGAGCTCGGCTTCGACGAGATTCTGTCCACTCAGCCGTCGGAGATCGTGCTCGATGCCAGGCGTCGACCGGTTCCCGGTCTCGAGGGTCGGCTGCAGGGCTGGCTTTCCGACGCTGACGCCGTGCTGTGGACCGACTATGCGGCGGTGGCGAGCGGCGTGCCGCTGCCGCCGACCCATCGCTATGTCGCGAGCCTCCGCAACCGGCTCCCGACCTTTGCGGTCAAGGACCTGAGCGGCGCCCTCGGAGAGCTGCGGGTCATCAAGGACGAGGGCGAGATCGCCCTTATGCACAAGGCGATGGCGGCAACCATCGTCGGCCAACGTCGGGCTGCCACGGTCCTCACCGCCGGTATCGGAGAGGGCGTCGTGGATGGCGCAGTGTACGCGGCCTTTCGTGAGGCCGGCGCGGAGGGTGTTGCCTTCCCGTCGATTGTCGGATCGGGCTACAACGCCACCACGCTTCACTACGACCAGAACGTCGGCACCTGCAACGACGGCGAGCTGGTGGTGGTGGACATCGGCGCCCGCTGGGGTTACTACTGCGGGGACCTGACCCGGACCTACCCCGCCAACGGCCGCTTCAGCGATCGCCAGCGGGAGATTTATGACCTGGTGCTCTCAGCCCACGACCGGGCCGCCGAGGGGATGCGGCCGGGGGTCTCGATCTTCGATCTGCGCAAGATCGCCTTTGCGGTCTTCGAGGAATCCGGCATCCGTGACTCCAAGGGTGAGAGCCTCGGTCAGTACTTCATCCACGGCCTCGGTCACCACCTCGGGCTCGACGCTCACGATCCGGGCTCGGACGAGGCCCCGCTCGAGCCGGGCATGGTGATTACCAACGAGCCGGGGATTTACATCCCGGAGGAGGCGCTGGGGGTGCGGATCGAAAATGACTTCCTGATCACCGCCGACGGCGCCGAGAATCTGTCGGCCGAGCTGCCGACGGCCGTAGAGGAGATCGAGGCGATGATGCGGGCGGACTGACGGTCGAATTCGGAATTCGGAATTCGGAATTCGGAATGCTGCCCAGCCACGTCGCAAACACGAAGACACGAAGGCACAAAGGCCACCCACCCGCGCAAAAAGCCCGCAGATCACGCAGATTGACGCAGATGTTTTCGCTGATGTGATGCGTCAGTACCGAAGATTGACAGCGGAACTGTCGGCGATCTTTCGATCGCCGCTCGCCGGTGGGAAGCACGTCAACTCCGGACGCAGGCGTCCGTTGTC
>JAIVTZ010000765.1:0-1768 GCA_049188105.1 Deltaproteobacteria bacterium
GCACGCCAAGAAGGTGATCGACGCGATCCACGACCTCGCCCTGCAGGCGCCCTTCGACCGGCTGATCGTGGCCGGGACGCCCAAGGCAACAAGCCAGCTCATACGGCTCCTCCCCAAACGCCTCAGGGGGAAGCTCGTCGAAACGGTCGGCATGAGCGTCGGCGCTTCGAAAAAAGAGGTTCTGAAGAAGATCCTGGCGGTGCAGCGCAGGATGGAGCGCGAGCAGGAGTCGCTCCTCGTCGAGGGTGTGCTCGCGGAGCTCCACGACGGTGGCAAGGCGGTGGCCGGCTTCGGGAGCGTGCTCGACGCCGTCAACCAGGGCCGGGTGTGGAAGCTCTTCTATGCCAAGGGGCTGAAGAAGGTCGGCGGCGAGTGCTCGGATTGTGGTGCCTACGCTCCCGATCCGACCGGCCCGTGCACCTACTGTGGTGGCGATGTCCAGCGGCTGCCCCAGTGTGTCGATCGCCTCACCCAGTCGGTGATGGAGATGGGAGGCCAGGTCGAGGTGGTCGACGGCCCGGCGGCCGAGCACCTCAAGCCACGCGACTCGATCGCGGCGTTGCTGCGCTACTAATTCAAACTGGTATCCGTTTGATCAGCTTCGCCACCATCTTGAAGTCGGCGGTGTCACAGCGTTCGAGGAGCTCGAAGAGGGCGGACTCGGTGGAGGTGATGACCGCGCCGGCTGTCTCCATGCGCCTCAGCGCCCATTCCTTGTCGGCTGGACGACGCGAGTTGACCGCATCGTGGGGTACGTGCACCTGGTAGCCGGCGGCGAGCAGGTCGAGCACCGTCTGCAGGACGCAGACGTGGGTCTCGATGCCGGTAACCACGATCTGGCGTCGACGGCAGGACTCCACCGCCCAACGCGATTCCTCGTCGCGGATGCACGAAAAGGCGAGCTTGGTGACCGGCGTGTCGCCGAGCGCCGCCGCGAGACTGTCCACGGTCGCGCCGAGACCCTGTGGGTACTGCTCGCTGGCGATCACCGGCACATCGAGGCCGCGGCAGGCCTCGACGAGGACCTCGATCCGCGGCAGGTGGGCCTGGTCGGTCATCACGGCGTTGATCCGTTCCTGGACGTCGATGACCAGCAGCGCGGTGTTTTTTCTTTCCAGTAAACGGCTCATGGCGATCCTCCAACGCCGTCGATTGTAGAACGCGCTCCCCGGAAGGCGCCAGGCACGCCGACACACCACCGTTCTTCAGCGCGCTTCCCGAGAGGTGCCAGGTACACCGACATGATGTTGAGGACAACATCATGTCGGGATGCCGGGCACCTCCGCCGCACCGTTCTGTGGAGCGGGTGGGTGTGCGGCATTCCGAATTCCGAATTCCGAATTCCGAATTCGATTCCCTTACAATGCCCCGATGGATGAGCCACCGATCATCGATGAGCCCGTTGCCGGAGTGACGCCGGCCGACGCTGACGCCCCGGCTCCACCCGAGCTCGTATTCGAACCATCGGCCAAGGGCAAGGAGTCGTGGCGCGGAGGCTCGGGTTGCGGCAGCCGCCTGCCCCTCTACGGATGCATCGTCGGGGTGGCGCTTTTGATTGCGGCGCTGATGGCCGGGACGTCGATGATGCGGAGGACCGTGTGGTTGAACATGGACCGCGGCCGGCGCGCGGTGGTCCAGGCTCTTCCCGCGGATCTGCCGCCCGCCGAGCGGGTGCGCACCACCCGCAACCTCGAGCATTTTCGCGCGGTCCTCGAGGCCTCGAAGGACCCGTTCCCGGTGATGGGCGAGTTCATGAAGAGGGTGCGCG
>JAIVTZ010000766.1:0-1741 GCA_049188105.1 Deltaproteobacteria bacterium
GGGAGATGATGACGGATACCGAACCCGACAACTGATCACAAACCGGCAGCCTCGAATTCTCAATTTTGAATTCTCAATTCTCAATTCTCGGTCACCCTCCCCAGTACCGGGTTGGTTGTGATGAATTGAGAATTGAGAACTGAGAATTGAGAATTCCTCCGCGAGGCTGATACCTTGCCTCAGAACTCCAATTCCTGTTGTCCCGCCTCATGAGCGAGCAACCATCGTTTGCGGTGCAGGCCCCCGGCGTATCCGGTGAGGTCGCCGTCGGCGCCGATGACTCGGTGACAGGGAATGATGATGGCGACGGGGTTCGAGGCGTTGGCCAAACCCACCGCCCTGCTCGCACCGGGGTCGCCAAGCGTGCGGGCGATCTCGCCATAGGTGGTCGTGGTTCCAAACGGGATCTGTTGGAGCTCCGCCCAGACCTGTTTTTCGAAGTCCGACCCCTCGGGATCGAGCTCGAGGTCGAAGCTGCGGCGCTCACCGCTGAAGTACTCCTGGAGCTGACGCACACCTCGTGCACCGGCTTCACCGGTCTCCCCCACTCCAGGCGAGGCGGCGTCTGCGAACCCCACCCGTACGATGGCGCCGTCTGCGTTGACCCACACTTCAATCGGCCCGACGGGCGTGTCAAGCCACCCCACACCGGCAGGATTCGAGCCGGTCACGCTTCGGCGGGTTTGTAGATCGCCGCCAGCCCGAACCGTTTCACATTCATGAATCCCCTCCTTTTGGTGTCCGCACCGTTTATTATTGAGACGCAGTCTAGCATGCCCAGAATCCTCGAAACCATGAGCTTTCGCCGAGGTCGGGCCAGACGTTTGAACGTGTAACGTTCTACCGTTCCAGCGTACCTCTCCTATACTCCAAGGGTGAGCCGGTTCTTCACCACCGCCTGTCCGAGAAACTGTTTCAGCACCTGCGGAATGCGGGTTTCGGTCGAGGACGGCCGGTTGCGTACGATCGAGGCCCATCCCGGCAACCTGGCCACCTCCGAAGGACCTTGCCTCAAGGGCCTCTCCTATATCGAGCGGGTGTACGCAGAGGAACGGCTGCTCCACCCGCTGCAGCGCACCGTCTCCGGGAGCTTCGAGCGGATCTCGTGGAAGGCCGCACTCGACCGGATCGCGGCGGAGCTGACCGCGGCCCGTGAGAATTACGGCGCACGCAGCGTCTTCTTCTACACCGCCAGCGCCACCAAGGGGCTGATGAACGAGGTATCGACCGGGTTCTGGCGCCTCTTCGGCGGCTGCACCACGACCTACGGCGATCTGTGCTGGCCGGCGGGGCTCGAGGCGACTCGGCTGACCCTGGGCGACAACCGCCACAACGCGCCGTGGGACCTCGTCAACGCGCGGCTGATCATCTTCTGGGGCAAGAACCCGGCCGAGACCAACATCCACCAGATGCGATTCGTCGAGGAGGCGATCGAGCGCGGGGCGCGGGTGGTGGTCATCGATCCGCGGCGCACCCAGTCGGCCGAGAGCGCGGAGCTGCTGGTCCAGATCCGCCCCGGGACCGACGGCGCCCTCGCCCTCGGCATCGCCCACCTCTTGATCTCGGGGTCGGCCCTCGACGATATCTTCATTCGCGACCACGTTCACGGCTTCGACGAGTACGCGGCCATGGCCGCGGAGTACCCCCCGGACCGCGTCGCCGAGATCACCGACGTCCCGGTCGAGATCATCCACCGGCTGGTCGAGCTCATCGGATCGGTCGCTCCGCTGAGTATTTGCGC
>JAIVTZ010000767.1:0-1737 GCA_049188105.1 Deltaproteobacteria bacterium
AGACAAGGATTTCCGCGGAGGCGTACCCGAGTACGCCGCACAAGGGAATCCGCAGTCTGACGACGAAATTGCCAAAAAGCGCCGTTTCTGGACGAGAACAGGCTAGGGTATCCTGAGCCATCGACCACGAGAGCGTGCCCGACCGCCCGCTGGGCGCCTTCGAGACTGCCCAAGCGCTGACCGACGCGCACACGCCGTTCAACGTCGTTGCGGTACTGAGGTTGCGCAACGGCCCCGGCGAGTCGACGATCCGCCAGGCCCTCGACGCTCTCCAACGACGGCACCCGCTGCTTCGCGCAGCCTTCGAATCCACTGACGACGGTCTTCGCTTCGCCCCCTGCGCGCGGCCGATTACCCTCGAGACACGCGACCGTTTTGACGATTCGACCTGGATGGAAGGAGCCGAAGCCGAGCTCGGACGCCGTTTCGATACGGCGGCCGGACCGCTGGCACGATGTCTGCTGATCGGCGCCCGGGGAGACGGGGCGGCCTCCGAGGTCATCCTCAGCTTCCACCACTCGATCATCGACGGAGCTTCGGGCACCAACGCGGTGTGCGAGCTTCTCGGCGCGTGCGCTTCGATCGAGGCGGGTGAAACGCCGGAGATCGGTCCTCCGCTACCGCTGCTGCCGCCTTCCGAAGCGCTCTTTCCGCCCCGCCACAGCGGCCACCGCCGGCGCCTGAAGCTGGCCGGTTTTCTCCTCCGGCAGATGGCCGACGAGATCTCGTACCGGGTCCGTTCGATCGGCGCCCGCCGGCCTCCGATCCACCCGAGCGGTCGTTGCCGCGTGCTCTGCCGCGAGCTTGCGGCCGATGACACCACCGCCCTCGTGCGCGCCTGTCGACGGCGGCGGCTGCCCCTCAACAGTGCCCTCAACGCCGCCATGCTGGTGGCGGTGCAGCGGCGGCTGTACGGGGGCAAAACCACCCCCATGCGTCACGTCAACTTCGCCGACCTGAGACCGCTGCTCAAACCGCCGGTTACCGACGAGCACATGGTCGGTCTCCACTCCATGCTCCGGGTGACGGTGGTTGTGGGTGCCGGGAGCGACCTGTGGTCAACGGCAGCCGAGGTCAACCGGTCGGTCACCGCCGGCGCGCGCCGCGGCGACCTCTTTTCGTCGGTGTGCATGAGCGCGTCCATGATGCGGATCATCCTTGGCCAGGGAAAACCACGGATGGGAACGACCGCATTGGCTTACGCCGGCCCGCCGCGGTTGCCACGGGTCTTCGGCTCGATCGAGGTCGCCGGTCTCGAGGTCTTCATCTCCAACCTGACTCTCGGTCCGGAGTTCACCGCCCAGGCGCGGCTGGTTGACGGTGAGCTCAGATGGAACATCGTCTACCTCGACTGCGACATGGATCGGGCTACGGCCGAGAACGTGGCCGACGAGATGCTGTCGATACTCCGCCAGGGTTCGAAGGAAGGGGCGCCGGAATGAAACCAATGGCCGAGGAGATCCAGGCTCTCGTTGGGCGGCAGCTCGGTCTCCGCAAGGTGCGTCTCGAGGACTACCTTGTCGAGGATTTGGATGCCGTGTCGGCCGACATCGTCAACATCGTCGCAGCCCTCGAGGACCTCTTCGGAGTCGTTATCGAGGAGGAGGCGCTGGCCGACATCCGCAGGGTCGACGACCTCTGCCGAATTGTCGCGGCCCGGGTTGACGCCCAATCGTCCGGGGCGGCTGGATAAAGGCACCGCCGGTGATTTCGCCGGAGTTCGCCACCCAGCTCGAG
>JAIVTZ010000768.1:0-1723 GCA_049188105.1 Deltaproteobacteria bacterium
TCGCTGCCCAAGCACATCCGGCTCTATGAGGCTTTTGGGTGGGCGCCGCCGGTCTTCTGCCACCTGCCGCTTCTGCGCAACGCCGACCGGTCGAAGATCTCGAAGCGCAAGAACCCGGTCAGCCTCGACCACTACCGGCAAGCAGGTATTCTCCCCGAGGCGCTCCTCAACTATCTCGCGCTCATGGGTTGGACAATGCCCGACGAGCGCGATCAGTTCACCCTCCCGGAGTTCGTCGCCGACTTTCGCCTCGAGGACATCAGCCTGGGTGGGCCGGTCTTCGATCTCGAGAAGCTCACGTGGCTCAACGGCAAGTACATTCGAGATCTTCCGCTCGACGAGTTCCTCGAGCGGCTGCGTGGGGGAGTGCTGTCGGAGGACTACCTGCTTCAGATTCTGCCCCTGGTCCAGGAGCGCATCGACACCCTCGCCGATTTCGTTCCCTACGCCGAGTTCTTCTTTGTCGGTGACGTCAAGTACGATCCCCCCGCGCTTGCGAAGATGGTGGCGAAGAACCACACCGCGCCGCAGACCGCCAAGGCCTTCCGCCTGCTCCTCGAGAACCACCTCGATCAGATTCTCGAGTGGGACGCGGAGAACATCGAGGGGGCCGTGCGAGGATTCTGCGAGGAGAACGACTGGCCCTCCAAGGAGCTCTTCATGCCGGTGCGGGTGGCCCTCACCGGACGCACCGCCACGCCGCCTCTATTCGAGACCATGGAGGTTCTCGGCAAGGCGCGGTGCCGATGGCGGCTGCGGCGGGCGATTGAGACCTTGCGGGGGATGAAAGCATGACGGGCAACGGCGACACCGACAACGAGCGCCTGGACTTTATCCGCGAGATCGTCCGCTCAGATCTCGCGAGTGGCAAACATGCCGCGATCGTCACCCGATTTCCGCCCGAGCCCAACGGCTACCTCCATATCGGCCACGCCAAGTCGATCTGCCTCAACTTCGGAATTGCCGACGAGTTCGGCGGTCGTTACCACCTGCGTTTCGACGACACCAACCCGGTCAAGGAGGAGATGGAGTACATCCGCTCGATCGAGGAGGACGTGCGCTGGCTGGGATTCGACTGGGGTGACAACCTGTTTCACGCCTCGGACTACTTCGAGCAGCTCTACGAGTGGGCGGAGCATCTCGTCAAGACCGGCGACGCCTATGTGGATGATCTCAGCGCCGAGGAGATTCGGGCCCATCGCGGAACCCTGACCGAGCCCGGCAAGGAGAGCCCGTACCGGAATCGCGGCATCGACGAGAACCTCGAGCTCTTCCGGGGGATGCGCAACGGCGAGTATCCCGACGGCGCCCGGGTGCTGCGGGCCAAGATCGACATGGCGGCCGGCAACATCAATCTGCGGGACCCGGTGCTGTATCGAATTCTCCATGCCACACATCCGCGAACCGGGGACGCGTGGTGCATCTACCCGACATATGATTTCGCGCACGGTCAGTCGGACGCCATCGAGCACATCACCCACAGCCTGTGCACCCTCGAGTTCGAGGGCCATCGGCCCCTCTATGACTGGCTCGTGGAGCATCTGCCGGTGCCGTCGAAGCCGCGCCAGATCGAGTTCGCGCGCTTCAATCTCAGCTACACGGTGCTTTCCAAGAGGCGACTCCTGAAGCTCGTCGAGGGCGGCCACGTCAGCGGCTGGGACGATCCCAGGATGCCGACCCTCTCGGGTCTGCGGCGGCGCGGCTACCCGCCCGCGGCCATCCG
>JAIVTZ010000769.1:0-1723 GCA_049188105.1 Deltaproteobacteria bacterium
GACGCGATCTGTGAATCCGTCGACATCAGGCACCGCCGGCTGCGCAAAGATCGAGAGAAGGCCCTGGTTTCCGTTCTCACCGATCCGGACGAGCTCGAAGAGGTGCTCTACCAGCTCGCACCCGAGGAGATCGACGCCCTCCGGTTCCTCCTCGAGCACGGCGGGGTGAGCAAGGCCACGCTCCTGACCCGGCGCTTCGGAGACGACTCCGACGATTCCCACTACTGGTCCGAGAACCCGCCCGCCTCGGTGCTCGGCGAGCTCCGTGTGAGAGGCCTGGTCTTCGTGGGGCACATGGTTCACGGCAAACAGAACTGCCGAACAGCCGCGATTCCGGTCGAGCTGCGACAGCCGATCGCGGCCGCCCTGGAGGATCTCGAGCCGGGGGAGATGGACCCCGACGCCGAGCTCCGTTCGGTCCACCGCACCGTCGCCGCGTGGTGCGAAGGCGCCTTTCCCGCCTCCGACGAGC
This sequence comes from Deltaproteobacteria bacterium, assembly GCA_049188105.1. Classification (GTDB taxonomy): domain Bacteria; phylum Acidobacteriota; class Thermoanaerobaculia; order Thermoanaerobaculales; family Sulfomarinibacteraceae; genus Sulfomarinibacter. The sequence goes on from JAIVTZ010000769.1 coordinate 473, forward strand.
CGGCGTTCATCGATGAGGAGCGAGAGCTGGCCGTTGACATCGTCCTCACCGTGGCTGATCTGATGGCCGACTTCCAGGAAGAGCTGCCGCATCAGTGGACTGCATCGGCGCTGATGGATTGCCTGACCGAGGACGTGCCGAGGAAGATCAGCGCCGACAACGACTACTTCGACGCCATCCCCGGCGCCATGTGCGCCCTCCTCGAGCACGCGGCGGATGCCGGCGAGCTCGAGCAGGGGCGCGAGATGGCCCGGGTCATCAGATCCCGGGCCGACGAGATTCAGCGTGCGTCGCGCGACCCGATGCGATGGGGGATGGCCAAGACCGTCCTCATGGCGGCCCTGGACGAGGATGTGGACCCTACGGACCACCAGGCCATGGGTGATTTCATCGACCGCTGGAACGAGCGCGCCGCGCCGCCGCCGGAGCCGCGCCGCTCGACCAAAGTCGGCCGCAACCAGCCATGTCCGTGCGGCAGCGGCAAGAAGTACAAACGCTGCTGCGGATAGGAGGCCCCATCTGATATGAAACAGGGAAGGGCCGGCGGCAAGTCCAACGAGATCGTCGTTTTCATGACCCGCAGCGACCCGCGGTGCGATTTCTGCAACGACGACCTCGGACGTGGTGCGTGGATCCGCAAGGTCGAGGACAAGGCACAGTGTCTCGAGTGCGCCGACCTCGATCATCTCGTCTTCCTGCCGCGAGGCGATGCGGCCCTGACCCGCCGAGCCGGCAAGCACTCGCGCCTGAAGGCTGTCGTCGTTCAGTGGGCGAGGGCGCGAAAGAGGTACGAACGCCAGGGGCTCCTGGTCGAGGAACAAGCTCTCGAGCGGGCTGAGGAAGAATGCAGCTCCGACGCTGAAGACCGAGAGCGGCGACGAAGAATGGCGGTAATCCGCCGTGCCGAGCTCGACCAGGAGTATGTAGAGGAGTTTGCGCAACACATCGCCGAGCGCTATCCCGGGTGTCCAGGGGACGAGGCACAGAGAATCGCCGAGCACGCCTGCCGCAAGCACTCGGGCAGGGTTGGACGATCAGCGGCGGCCAAAATCTTCGACCCCGAGGCCATCGATTTTGCGGTCACCGCCCGCGTCCGCCACGCTCACACCCGCTACGACGACCTACTGGTCGAGGGGCTGTTCCGTGACGAAGCGCGGGCCGAGGTGCGAGACGAGATCGACGAGGTCCTCAGGAAATGGTCTCGGGCTGCGGATTGACGGCATATCGCCGGCGAGAAGATCGGAAAGGGTG
>JAIVTZ010000770.1:0-1717 GCA_049188105.1 Deltaproteobacteria bacterium
TACCGCGCGCGGGACACGATGCTCCAGCGCGACGTCGCTCTCAAGCTGATTCTCCCGGACCTGGCGGATTCCCCTCGGTCGCGGGCGCGCTTCTTGCGCGAGTGCCAGACCGCCGCCTCGATCAACCACCCCGGGATCGCCACCATCTACGAGGCGGGAGAGACCGAGGAGGGGTGGCTCTACCTGGCCTCGGAGCTGGTCACGGGCGAGGTCCTCAGCGAGCGGATCGCCCGCGGCGCGCTGCCGCCGGACGAGGCGATCGGGCTCGGGGCGCAGCTTGCCGAGGCGCTGGCCTCGGCCCACGCCACCGGCGTGGTCCATCGGGACATCAAACCGGCAAACCTGATGGTCACCGAGGACGGGAGGCTGAAGGTCCTCGATTTCGGGCTCGCCCGGCTGCTCGCCGGCGCCGAGGACGAAAGCGGGGACAAGGGCGCGACGGCGGTCACCCGGGAGGGCCTGGTGGTGGGGACCCCCGCCTATATGTCGCCCGAGCAGGCGGCCGGGATGAAGGTGGACGCGCGCACCGACATCTTTGCGGCCGGGTGCGTCATCTACGAGATGCTCTCGGGGACCTCGCCGTTCCGGTCTGACTCGGTTCCCGAGACCATCCGCCGGATCATGTGCGAGGCGCCGCCGGCGTTGAGCTCCAGCGGCATTCGCCTGCCCGGCGGTGTGGAGGAGATCATCGGCCTCGCCATCGCCAAGGAGCGGGACGATCGCTTCCAGAGTGCGGACGAGCTGGCCGTAGCCCTGCGCGAGGTCGAGTCCTCGGTTAGAGGCGGGACCGCGGTGTCGATGCGCCGTGGGTGGCCGAGGTGGGCGCTGCGTGCGGCGGTGGGGTTGGTGTTGCTGGTGGTGGTGGCGGTGCTTGCGCGCAGCCGGTTCTGGGAACGCCCGGCGCTGGCCTTCCACATGCGGGACCAGATCCTCATCGCCAGCATCGACAACCAGACCGGCGACGAGGCCTTCGACCTCGCGCTGCGCACCGCGCTCGAGGCCGATCTCCAGCAGTCGCCCTATGCGAGGGTCTTCGACCAGGGCCAGGTGGCGGACACGCTCCGCTTGATGAGGAAAGATCCGTCGAGCGTGGTGGGGGAGACCCTCGGCCGTGACGTGTGCCGGTTCGCCGGGGTGCGGGCGATGCTGCTGCCGCGCATCCTCTCGGTCGGCGAGGCCTTCGAGCTGCAGGCGGTGCTGGTGGACCCGGAGAGCGGCCGCCACGTGGATCGTTTCCGGGTCAGCGCCCTGGGCCGGGAGGAGGTGCTGCTCACCGCCATCGACGAGCTCTCGCGGTTGGTGCGCGGCCGTCTCGGCGAGTCGTTGGAGTCGATCGAAAAGACCGACATGCCGGTGACGGACGTGACCACCTCGTCGTGGATGGCGTTGCGCTACTTCGCCCTCAGCAACGTGAAGTGGGGGGTGGGTGAGTTCGGAGAGGCCGCGGCGCTGCTCGAGATGGCGGTCGAGAAGGACCCGCAGTTCGCGACCGCCAAGGGCTCGTTCGGAATGCTGCTGATCCAGTTCCTGAACCAACCGGAGAAGGGCAAGCAGCTTCTGCGCGAGGCTCTGGAGGACGGCGGGTCGCTGCCCGAGGACGAGTACCTGATGATCAAGGCGGCCAACCGGCAGTTCGTCGACCAGGACCTCGAGGGGGCGCTCGACGAGTACGAGCTGATCTGCGATCTGTACCCCGATCATGGGGCGGCCTACAACA
>JAIVTZ010000771.1:0-1662 GCA_049188105.1 Deltaproteobacteria bacterium
CGTTGTCCTCAACATCATGGCGGCGTGCCTGGCTCCTCTCGGGAAGCGCGCCGAAAAACGGACCCCCTCGAAGTCGGAAGCGCATTTCGGGAAGCGCCTGGATAACCGGACCGTGAAAAGCCTCTTCCTCCGCATCTTCCTCTTGTTCTGGCTCGTCATGGTTGTGGTGGCCGTGGTGCTGGTGCTGACCTCGCCATTCTTCACCCGCTCGCGGTCGCGGGTGGAGCACTGGCAGGAGGGCGCCGAGAGCCTGGCCCGAAAACGGGTGGATTGGGTAGCCGAGCGCATTGGCGAGACCGGGACGATCGAGGGTAGAGGGCGACGTGGCGGCGGACGGGGAAGGTATCCCACCGAAATCTTCATCTTCGACGGCGAGGGCCGCGAGGTCATGGGCCGACCGGCGCCCGAGCCGGCAAGAGATCTCGCGCGCCGGGTAGCAGCCGGCGGCGAGGAGGAGGCGGAGCGTCGAGGAGGGCTCCACCTCGTTGCGCGGCCGGTGTCGGATCCCGAGGGAAAGACGCTGGTTGTGGTGGGCGCCCTGCACCGGCCGCCACGGACCATCGACCTCCTGGAGCCGCGGGCTCTGTGGATCCGTCTGGCCGTGCTGGCGCTGGTGGTGGGCGCGCTCAGCTTCTGGCTCGCCCGCTACCTGTCGGCGCCCGTTGATTTGTTGCGTCGAGCCACGCAGCGGCTCAGCGCCGGCGACCTGTCGGCGCGGGTCGGCGGGCCGGTCGATCGCCGATCCGACGAGATCGGCGCGCTCGCTCGTGATTTTGACGAGATGGCCGAACGCCTCGAGACCGTGCTCGGATCGCAGCGCCGGCTGCTGCGTGATGTGTCCCACGAGCTGCGCTCGCCGCTGGCGCGGCTGCGGGTCGCCCTCGAGCTGGCCCGCAACCGGGCCGGGGCGGCTGCGGGAGACCCGCTCGACCGCATCGACCTCGAAACCACGCGCCTCGACGAGCTCATCGACCGGCTGCTCCTCCTCGAACGGTTGGAGGCCGGAGAGCCGGGGACCGAGATCCTCGATTTCGACCTCGCGGCGCTCCTCTCCGAGGTGGTTGACGACGCCTCGTTCGAGGCCGCGCCGGCCGGTCGCGAGGTGCGACTCGATTCGTACCCTCCGTGCCCGATGCGGGGTCATCCGGGTCTGATCCGCAGCGCACTAGACAACGTGATCCGCAACGCCATCAGCCACGCCCCCGAGGGATCAAAGATCGAGGTCGAGCTGCACGCCGAGAGCGGAGAAGCGACCGTGTCGATCCGCGATCACGGGGCGGGAGTGCCCGACGGGCACCTCGAGGCCCTGTTCGAGCCCTTCGCACGGGTCGCCGACGCGCGGGAAAGGTCAACAGGCGGCGCCGGTCTCGGTCTCGCCATCACTCGCCGCGCGGTCAAAATCCACGGCGGCGCCGTCACCGCGAGCAACCATCCCGATGGTGGTCTCGAGGTCGTCATTCACCTCCCGTCAAACCCAAGCTGATTTCGCCTCTGTCGCCGCTGCTGCCCCGCCAGCCCGAACTTCTCACCGAGTTTCACGGCGATGGCAGCGAAAGGTAATCAGTTCTCAGGAGAACGAGTCATGACGATTGGACACATGATCGAGCGCCGAAGGCGCGATAGATACATAGCCTGGGGCGTGAGCCCCAGGAGAGAGGACCG
>JAIVTZ010000772.1:0-1628 GCA_049188105.1 Deltaproteobacteria bacterium
GCATCTCACGCCAGCGCCACTTCGGGGTGCCCTTCCCGGTCTGGTACCCGGCGGGCTCGGACGGCGAACCCGATTATGAAAACCCGATCTTGGCGGACAAGGAGACTCTGCCCGTCGATCCGCTGACCGATGTGGCCCCGGGCTACACCGAGGACCAACGTGATCAGCCGGGCGGCTTCGCCGCCGAGCCCGACGTCATGGACACCTGGGCGACCTCGTCGCTGACCCCGCAGATCCAGTCCCACTGGGGCACCGACCCCGCGCGACACGCGAGCCTCTTCCCCATGGACATCCGGCCCCAGGCGCACGACATTATCCGTACCTGGGCCTTCTCCACCATCGTCAAGGCGTGGATGCACTCCGGCGAGATCCCGTGGCGCCACGTGGTGCTGTCGGGCTGGATCCTCGACCCGGATCGCAAGAAGATGTCCAAGTCCAAGGGCAACGTCGTGACGCCCGATGACCTGCTGGTCGAATGGTCGTCGGACGCGGTTCGCTACTGGGCGGCGCGGGCGCGCCTCGGCACCGACACCGCTTATGATCCCGGTGTCTTCAAGGTCGGCAGACGGCTGGCCATGAAGGTCTTCAACGCCAGCCGCTTCGTCTTCATGCAGCTCGAGAGCGCGGGCGGCGGAGTGCCGGGGCCGGAGCACATTGCCGAGCCCCTTGATCTCGCTCTGGTCGAGCGGCTGCGCAAGGTCGTCGAGCAATCGACCCGCGCCTTCGAGGCCTTCGACTACGCATCGGCCCTGCAGGTTGCGGAGGAGAGCTTCTGGCAGTTCACCGATCACTACCTGGAGCTGGTCAAGCTCCGTTCGTACGCCGAAGAGGACACACCGGGAAGACGCTCGGCGCTGGCCGCCCTCGGGCTCGGGATCAACGTCTATCTGCGGTTGCTCGCGCCCTTCATCCCGTACGTCACCGAGGAGGTGTGGTCGTGGAGGTTTGCGGGTGAGGGACGAGAGCAGAGCGTCCACACCTCGCCGTGGCCGAAGGCGGGCGAGTTCGAGATCGTGCCGCGGCCGGAGCACGAGGACACCCTCGAAGCCGCAGTCGAGGTCATGACCAAGATCCGAGGCACCAAGACTCTGGCCCAGAAAAATCTCCGCTGGCCGGTGGTCTCGCTCGAGATCACGGGACCGGAGGCCGCCCGCGCCGCACTCGCGCCGGTCATCGACGACATCCTTCGCGCCGGAAATGTCGCCGACGGCGGATTGACGATGAGCGACGGCGCCGCGCCGGGCGACGAGCGTTTTGCCATCACCGTAACCCTCGGCGAAGAAGACGGCTGATGTCTGTCGCCGCTTCGCGGCTTCCTGGTTTTTCTCGTCGTTGAACCTGGGGCTCACGCCCCAGGCTATGAATCTGCCGCCGCTCCGCGGCTCATCACACCGGCACCGGTCCAGCCTCGAATCCGTCGATGACAAACCCGCGGCTCATCACACGCGGCACCGTTTTGAGCGCCGAACGCTCTAGCGCGGATCATCACGTATGGCGCTGTATTGAGCGCCGAAGGCGCGACAGATTATTGGCCTGTTCCCATCCGGAAACTCCGGATGGGGGCTGCGCGGTTCTCGATGCGGAAACGAGCGATTTTTGTGCAAGGTCAAGGAAGGTAAGGATTTGCG
>JAIVTZ010000773.1:0-1506 GCA_049188105.1 Deltaproteobacteria bacterium
TTCGTCCTTTGGACTACGCCGTGACAAGTCGAGCATCGAGATGTGATGCGTCCTGCTAGAGTACCTCCGTGCAATCTGGAGCCCCGATCCGATGACGCCGCTTTCCGTCGCCTACGTGGCCACGGCCGCCATCTGTCTGGTGGTGGGTTTGCAACACCTCGTGCTGGCGCTTCGCCTGGAGGACCGCAAGCCGCAGTTCCTGTTTGCGATTGCAGCCTTCGCAGTTGCGGGCGATGCCCTCTTCGAACGCCGACTCTATTTGTCTGCATCGGCTGAGGAGTTCCTGGCCGGGATGCCGTGGACCGCGCTTTGCATCGCCACCGCCATCGTTGCCCTGTCGTGGTACATCACCCTCCGAACGGGCGGCGCCCGTCGTTGGATGCTGTGGGTCGTTACCACTCTGGCGGGGTTGACTGTGGTGTTGGATTTTGCCGTCGGGATCTCCTATCGAGGTTCTGTCAAGCTCGGCACATTGACCCTGCCGTGGGGCGAGCCGGTTTCGTTCGTCTCCGGTGCCACTAACCCGCTGCGGCTGGTTGGCGACCTCGTTCTGCTGGGGTTTCTGTTGATCCTCCTCGATACCACCATCCGCATGATCCGTCGCGGAAAGGGTCGGCAGGCTCGCCTCCTCGGCATCAGCCTGGTGGTCTATGCCCTCGGACTTCTCACCATCATTCCGGCCGATATGGGTTGGTTCCACGTACCGAGTCCCCACACTTTTGCATTTCTTGTGATCGTGGCCGCCATGAGCTGGAACCTGTCGGAGGACCTCATTCGCGCCACGCAGTTGTCGCGCGAGGTGGTCGCCAACGAGCGGCGGTGGCGGCAGCTGCTCGACAGCATTCAGCTCCTGGTCGTGGCAATCGACCGGGACGGGCGAATCACCTTCATGAACCCCTTCGCCGAGCAGGTTTCGGGACACCCGGCGCACGAGATGGTGGGTCAGCAGTACCTAAGCTTCGTCGATGAGCAGGAGCGCGACGACGTAAAGTCGGCCGTCGATAGGGGGCTGCAGGGCGATCCCGAGTCAGAGAACGAGCGGCTTCTGATCACCCGCGAGGGTGAGAAGAAATTCGTGCGCTGGCGCAGCGTCGTGCTGCGGGACGGGGACGGCGAGGTGGAGGGCCTGCTCAGCGTGGGCGCGGATGTCACCGAGAGCCGCAAATCCGAGAAGGATCTCCGGCGGACAACCGCAGCGCTCGAGCGTACGGTTGCCGAGCTCGAGCTCTTAAGGGAGCGCCTCGAGGAAGAAAACGTCTACCTCCGCGAGGAGATCCGCCAGGAACATGGCTTCGAGAACATCGTAGGCGGCTCGGACGCCCTTCTCTACGTCCTCCACAAGGTGCGGCAGGTGGCGTCGGGCGACACGTCGGTGTTGATCCTCGGCGAGACCGGGGTCGGCAAGGAGCTCATCGCCCGCACCATCCACTCCGAAAGCCCGCGGTCGAACGGACCTTTTGTGGTTGTCAACTGCGCGGCTCTGCCCCCCAATTTGATCGAGAGCGA